>NZ_JAAVUO010000029.1:0-42005 GCF_012163165.1 Natronococcus sp. JC468 | reverse complement strand
TCGCCTGCGTTTCGGCAAGTACTGGAGTGGGAGACCCTCTGGAAACACCGATTCGCCGCCCACCACTCATACTCAGATTCAGCCCGCACAGCACCCGCTGTGTGGGCTTTCCGTATTTACTACGAGTCCGTTACGGAACCGTAGTGCACAATACTATCAAAACCTGAACCAAATTTCGATAACCGCTAATATATTTGGAGTGCATCTTATGCGAGCACGAGAGCGACGTGTCACATATGCCAGAGTCGACGCAATCCGACGCGGCCTCAATCGTTAATTTCCTATCCCGTCCCTGCTGTCGGGAGATTACGTACTCCCTCTTGGAAAACCGCGAGACGTCCGTCGAAACGCTGAGTCGACGGCTAACCGCCGAGGAGCACGGCGTTACATCCGAGCGAGAGCAGCGTCGAGTACGAACGTCGCTTATACACGATCTCCTTCCCCGACTCGAGGAGGATGGGCTTCTCGAGTTCGATCCCCGGAACGGAAGCGTCACGCGGACGGAAGCGTTCGACGCGAGACGCGACGAGATCGAACGCGCTCGTGCGCTCGACGAGGGATTGAGACGGGACGAGGGCCCGCTCGAGTCGGTTCGATACGCGGAGCCGTCGGCGGCCCGGTCCGCGGGATCGAGCGACTGACGGAACGCCGAGAGGGGCTCGGACGCGACGATACGGTATCGAGTTCGATCCTCGGGATGACTGGTGGGAGCTGCTGTATCGAGGTACCGATGTAATCGCGGGACGGTTGCGATCGTGCCGAAGCCGGCGCGCGGCGGTCCGTACGGGGAGTACCGCTCGAGTCGCGTCGCTCGAGAAGGTGGAAGTGTCGCCCGGAACACTAACGTCCAGCCTCATTCCGTGGCGGCGTGCCGCGTCGGCTGGCTAACCCTCGTGCCGGGCGGGGGACGTTCGTCCCCGGACGTGACGGCGTCCGTCACGATCGAGTTCGGCTGTCGCGTGCCCGGGTTCGCCGTGCTGTCATCGCACCCGGAACGGGTTCGCTCGGACGGGGACTAAAGGCACGCACCGGTAGTAGGGCGGTGGGTCCTTTAAGTCTTGTTTGCGGGCGGTCCGAACGCTCGCTCGAGTCTCCGGGGGCGAGCTATTCGCCCGGGCGCAACCGTATCTGCGATCGGTCGAGGGCGGAGCGCGGCCGCTACTCGTCTTCGGGAACGCTGTACGTGCTCGGGTCCGGCGCCGGGGGGACGCCGTCGCCGTCGCCGGGCTGTTCGGCGAGGTAAGAGAACTCGCCCGTGCCGTCCGGAGCGGTTCCCTGAGTCCAGGGCGCTTCGGGGTCCGGTTGCTGCTCCCGTCTGGTCGACATGAACGCGTAGTTGACGTCCTGATTTTCCTCCTCCTGCGGGAAACTCGCCGGAACGGGAAGCGGATCCTCGAGCGATTCGAGGGCCGCGAGCCACTGGTTCTGGTGCATCGTATCGCGCGCGATGAGGTACGAGAGCATGTCCTTCATGCCGGGGTCGTCGGTGTACTCGTAGAGGCGGGTGGCGAGGGTGCGTCCGGTCCCCTCGGCCATCACGTTCGCGTAGAGGTCGCCCGCGAGGTTCCCCGAGGCAACGACGTAGCCGCCGGAGAACGGAACGCCGTTGCTGTCGAGGGGCATCGCCGACTGGCCGGCGGAGAGGAACTGTCGCGGGTTCTGTCCGGTCATCGACGCGGCCGTCGACGCGACGTTCTCGGCATCCTCGCTCATCTGCTTGGACGAGCCGCGGAGGTTCTTCGTAACGGCCGTCGCGAGCATCTCGATGTGGCCGAGCTCTTCGGTCGCAGTCTCCATCAACAGGTTCCGATACCCTTCGTACTCCTCGGGGAGGGCCCAGGCCTGGAACATGTACTGCATCGCGACGCGCATCTCGCCCTCCTGCCCGCCGATGGCTTGCTGGAGCAGCTTCGCGAAGTGGGGATCCGGCTCTTCGACGGTAACCTCGTACTGGAGCTCCGGTTCGTGGAAGAACATCGGCTTATCGGGCCACCGCGAACGGAATAAAACCGACCCCTGAACGGATATCCGAACGGTTCGGGCCTGTATCGCCATGGCGAACGACTATGAACTCCTCAGTGGTGCTACCGCGGACGTGAGTTCGATGCACCCAGCCAACGCTCGATCGATGTCGCGGCGGACCTTCGCCAAGTACGGCGCGCTCTCGGCGGGCCTGCTCGTCGGCGGCTCGGAGCCGACCGCGGGAGCGCCTCGAGAGGACGGTTCCGAACGGGCGAAACTCGAGGAGGGGGTAATGGCTCCCTATCAGGTGGTTCCGGCGTCTCGAGTGACGGTCGTCGAGCGAGACGTCGGGTGGCAGCCTCAGGGGATCGCGTCCCACGACCGGGCGAGCGTGGTCCGCTACGATCATGCCCCCTCGCTGCGAGCGATCCTGTTGACGGTGGCTCCGCTCCGGGAGGATCGTTCGCTCGCACTGGGGGAGCCACGAGAAGCGGTGTCAGAGGCGAATCGCCCCCTCGTTACCGTCGGTCTCGACGCTGGGAAGCCGGACGGTTCCAGAACGCGGTGAGCCGTCGACGCGGCGGCGACGCCGACTCGACGGGGCCGTCGCTCAGTAGAAGTACTCGTCCTCGGTCAACTGGACGTACCGACCGTCGCGGTAGGAGAACTTGCGTCTCTTGTACGCCGCGAGCAGCTTCGTCGCGCCGATCCCCGCGGCGTAGGTCCGATCGAGGATCGCGTTGCCCCTTTCGGGGCTCTGCATGTCGGCGACGGTCTCGAACGCGCGGTCCCAGTCGTCGGGCTCGTACTCCGCGACGATGTCGGCGAAGGCGACGTTCCGGACGATCTCGTCGCCGATCGCGCGCTTCCAGACCTCGTTGTAGTTCTCGAGGGAGTCGGTCGCGGCGAGACGGCCGGCGATCTTGCCCGTGCGAACGGCGACGTGGTACCCTCCCTCGTGGAACGCCGAGGTCGTCCCCATCGCGCCGCCGGCGACGGCGATGTTCGCGCCGACCGGGGAGTCGATCGGTCGCGTCGAGGAGATCGGGTACGTCTCGGTTCCCTTCGACTTGCCGCGGTCCTCGACGATCGGGATGTCGGTCTCGATGTCGTACTCGTCGCCGTACTCCAGTTCGAGCAGCCGGCGGACGTACTCGGCGCCGGAGGGGAGTTGGTCGTCGGTCGGCTCCAAGAGCGCGTAGGCGCCGGGGTTGGAGACGTCCTCGAGGTCCATTCCGATCGGCATCGTCAGGCCGACGCGGGCGACGGTGCCGTCGTTGGGGAACACCCACGGGTAGGCGGTCTCGCCGGGCATGTACCCCCACCAGAACTTGAGGCGGTTCTCTTCGAACAGCTCGGGCGGAAACTCCCGGTACTCCTGGTAGGCGATGTGGTTCGCTTCGGGCGGCGAGAGGTGATCCGAAACGCTCCGTCCGGGCGGGGTGAACTGATCCAGCGCCTCGAGGGTGATCCGGCGCTGCGGTCCGTCCGCGAGGACGACGTACTGGGCCTCGAGTCGGTCGCCGTCCGAGAGCGTCAGCGTGTGGGTCGGCCCCTTCGGACTCGAGGCCCGCAGGTCGGTCTCGAGGGATTTGACCCCGGTTCCGACCCGCAGGTCGGCGCCGGCGTCGGTCGCGCGCTCGTGGAGCCAGTCGTCCATCCGGGCGCGGTGGAAGGTGTAGCCGAACCGCGGGTAGTCGGTGTCGATCCCGGTGGTCGCGAGTTCGAGGCGGCTCGAGGGGCCGACGAACTCGGTGGCGTCGAGTTCCCGGAGGATGACGTCGTCGGGAATCTCCCGGTAGTCGAAGTCCATGATATCGATCCAGTAATCGAGCATACCGGCCGCGTCGGTCGAGTCCGGACCGAGCCCGTCGCGGTCCTCCCGCGGGACCCCCTGTTCGAACAGGACCGTCTCGGCGCCGTGTGCGGCGGCCCGTTCCGCCGCACAGGCGCCGGCGGGCCCGCCGCCGACGATCGCGACATCAACGCGTTCCATACTTCCTTGGCACTGGACGGCCCGTATTAAACTGCCTGAAGTTCGGATCGACCGCCGGCGGCGGTACTCCCCGCGAACTGAACGTTTTTGCCGCCACCGCTCGAGGCACCTGATATGACGGACCTTCTCGTGTTGCGCAAGGGAACCCACGGAACGCCGATCGAACAGTACGCCCGGACGCTCCGGGAGCGGCTCCCCGACCGAACCGTCGAGCTCGCCCGCACCCCGACCGCCGAGCGCGAGCTGATCGAGGACGCCCGCTTCGTCACCGGGATGACCCTCGATGAGGAGCTGCTCGAGGACGCCGACGCCCTCGAGGCGTTCGCCTGCGCGTACGCGGGTACCGGTCACCTCCCGCTCGATCGACTCCGAGAGCGGGGCGTCGCGGTTACCAACGCCTCGGGGGTTCACGGGCCGAACATGGGCGAGCACGTTCTCGGCGCGATCTTGCACTTCACCCGCCGGTTCCACGTCGCCGAGCGCCGGCAGCGCCGCCGGGAGTGGCGCCACTACAGGGCCCACGAGCTCCAGGGGTCGACAGTCACCATCGTCGGCCTGGGCGCGATCGGGCGGGCGACCGCCGAGCGCCTCGAGCCGTTCGGCGTCGAGACGATCGGGGTGCGCTACACGCCGGAGAAGGGCGGTCCGACCGACGAGGTCGTCGGCTTCGAGGCCGAGCCGTTCGAGGACGCCCTCGCCCGGACCGACTACCTCGTGCTCGCCTGTCCGCTTACCGATCTCACCCGCGGGCTGATCGACCGGGAGGCGATGATCACGCTCGATCCCGAGGCCGTGATCGTCAACGTCGCGCGGGGACCGGTCGTCGACACCGACGCGCTCGTGGAGGCGCTTCGCTCGAACTGGATCCGCGGGGCCTCGCTGGACGTCACCGACCCCGAGCCGTTGCCGGAGGACCACCCGCTGTGGAACTTCGGGAACGTCCAGATCACGCCCCACAACGCCGGGCAGACGCCCCGGTACTACGAGCGGCTGGCCGACATCGTCGCCGAGAACGTGCGCCGGTTCGACCAGGGAGCCGACGAGCTCCGCAACCAGGTCGTTCCCTGATACCCGGCCGTCCGGGATATCCGGAGCCGGAGGGTGAGAGGCGGCGCTCGCCGTCCGATCTCGGCGAGAGAGAATCCGCGATCGCGTCGCTAGAGGTAGCCGTTCTCGAGCAGCAGTTCCCCGTTCAGAACGCTCGCGCCCGCGGCGCCGCGGATCGTGTTGTGTGCCAGGCAGTTGTACTGCAGACCGAACGACGACTCGCGCAGCCCGCCGGCGGCGACGGCCATCCCGTCGCCGAGCGACCGATCGAGGCGGGGCTGGGGACGGTCGGGTTCCTCGAAGACGTGGATGAGCTGGTCGGGCGAGGACCGCAGTTCGAGGGAGGGATACGAAGCCATTGCGTCGGCTGCGTCCTCGGGGGAGAGTTCCTCCTCGGTTTCGACCCAGACGTTCTCGAGGTGGCCGTCGATCGTCGGGATCCGGTTACAGGAGGCGGCGACCTCGACGCCGTTGTGGCTGAGTTCGGCGCCGTCGAACTCGCCAAGCAGCTTGCGCGATTCGGTCTCGAGTTTGTCCTCCTCGCTGCCGATGTAGGGGATGGCGTTGTCGATGATCTCCATCGAGGAGACGCCGTCATAGCCCGCCCCGGAGACCGCCTGGAGGGTGGCGACGTGGACCGACTCGAGGCCGTACTCCGCGAGCGCGGCCAGCGTGGGAACGAAGGTGATCGTCGAGCAGTTGGGGTTTTTGACCATCGCGCCGTCCCAGCCGCGTTCGTCGCGCTGGACCTCCAGCAGATCGATGTGTTCGGCGTTGACCTCCGGGATCACGAGGGGGACGTCGTCGTCCATCCGCGCGTTCGAGGAGTTCGAGGACATGACGTACCCCGCCTCGCAGAACGCGGGTTCGACCTCGGCACCGACGCTCGAGGGGAGCGACGAAAAGAGGAGGTCGACGTCGTCGGGGACCTCGTCGGGGTCGGTCGCCGTGACGGTCGTCTCCGCGACGTCTTCGGGGATCGGACCTTCCACGCGCCACTTCGCGGCCTGTCGGTAGCTCTTGCCGGCGCTGGAGTCGCTCGCGGTCAGCGCGGCGATCTCGAAATCGGGGTGGGGATCGAGAAGCTGGATCAGTCGCTGTCCGACGGCTCCGGTTGCGCCGAGTACGCCTACTCGTACTGCCATTTTCCCGTCCTCGGAGTTGTGTGCGCAAAACGGTTTGGATTCCCGCGACTGCTGCAGGGTCGGAGCCGATCGCCGGAGCGGTCGGCTCGGGGCGATCGCATAGAAGGGATTAAGAAACCGGAGTGGATGGTATCGATCGATGCGCTTCCACCAGAACCGACGCGGTTCAGGTATCGATCCGGCTCGCGGCCCGGCCGCCGGGGGCAGCCAGCTCCGTTCGCCTCGCACGGGGTGGTCTCGGTGACGAACTCGACCGCGGGTACGGACGGCCTCGACCTGTTCGGAACCCGGTTCAGCATCGGCGCGACGGCGGCCTCGGCGCTGCTGTTCCTGCTCGGGATCGCCCTCGGCGTGATGGGCTTCCAGCAGATGAGCATCCCCCTGGCCGGCGAGCTCTCGATCGTCACCGGGGCGGTCGGACTGCTGTTCGGACTCTTCTTCGGGCTCGTCGCGCTCGTCGCCGCGGCCTACATGGAGCCCGGTTTCGACGACGGCCACGGCCACTGAACGGACTCTCGAGCCCGCTGACGCGGACCCGTCGCTATCTGATCTTTTTGACCGAGTCGTCTGCCGGCGAGAACTCGAGCTATGCCGCCGCTTCGCCGCTTTTCTTGCGCGTGACGTAGCCGGCGATGCGGTTGCGAACGCCCTTGGACTCGACGTTCGTCAGCTTCGTGACGCTGTCTTTGTTCTGCTCGAAGTCGGTCGTGAACGCCTCCGGGTACCGCTCCAGCAGGAGGTTCCCGGTCTTCTTGACGTAGGCCGGTTTGATTGCCATACCGATGGGTTTTCCGAGCGCGCCCTAAAGCCATTCGTTCTTCGCCGGGGACCTACCAGTCGGCGTGCTCCCGGACACGCTCGAGGGCCGCCCGCTCTCGCGGGCTCCCCGCGCGGTCGACGACGGAGGCGTAGTACTCGAGGCGGTCCCGGAGCTCCCCCTGATCGTACACCGGGACTCCGAGCCGCGAGGCGGCGACGGTCGCCTCGATCACCGCGCCGAAGCCGCGGTCGATCGTCGGCACCCGCTCGTCGACGACCCTCGACTCGACGGGACGAAGCACCCACTCCTCCCGGCGGGTGTCGCCCTCGGTGTCCGCGCCGATACGTTCGACCCGGACCCGCGTCCAGGCGTCGGCCGACTCGAGGACGGGATCGTCGACCTCGACGATCGAGAGCGCGGCGTCGGCGAAGGTGACGGGGTCGACGGTAAACTGGATATACCCCTCGCCCCGCCGGCGGAAGTTCCGTCGGGTTCTGGTGTTGCCCCACGTCGTGGCGGTGACCGAGCCGTCGTCCTCGTCGGCGAACAGCCCGAGCGCGGCGGCGTTCCACCGGTCGTTCGGCCCGAGGGTCGTCACGACCGACTCGGTGACCCCCTCGAGCGAGACGGGCCACTCGGCGCTTTCGTCCGGCGTTCGATCGCCGTCCCGCTTCGCGTCCTCGCTCATAGCTCGACCGCTTCGCGCTCGAGGGCGATGAACAGTCCGGCCGCGGTCAGATCGGCCGTCGTTCCGGGGTTGATCCCGCGGTCGACGAGTTCGTCGGCGAACGACTCGACGGCATCGGGGTCGGTCTCGAGGGCGTCGCGCTTGACCAGCGCGGCGGCGCGGTCGGTCACCTCCGCGGCGACCCGCTCCCCGCGGCGGTCGGCGACGAGGGTGTCGGGACGGTCGGCCAGCAGCGAGAGGAAGACGGCCGCGGTTCGATCGAGGATCGGGCCGTCGACCGCGGCCAGGCGCTCGGCGGCGTCGAACGAGCGCTCGAACCCGGTGACCCACTCGCGGGCGACGTCGTCTCCCGGAACGCTGCGGTCCATCACGTCGAACAGGGTGAGTCCGCGCTCCTCGAGGGCGGGGACCGCCGCGGCGCCGCGACGGACGTCAAGCGGGGCCATTCCCTCGGGCGGGTCGGCGACGAAGACGTCGACGTGCTCGAAGGCCCGGTAGAAGGCGGCCGCGTCGGCGACGGTCGTCCCCTCGAGGACGCCCTCGAGAACTGGCTGAGAGAGTTCGTGGCGGGCGGCCCGGACCAGCGGCACGAGCAACAACAGCGCGCCGAACTGGGTGTTGCCGCCCTCCTGGGTCGCCATCCCCTCGACGGCGCGCTCGAAGGCGGGGCCGACGGCCGCGCCGTTGGCGGCCAGTTCGAGTCCGTCGCGGGCGCCGACGGCGCCGGCGAGGAAGTGTTCGAAACGCAGGTCCTCGAGGTCCCGGTGGCGGTCGACGTTTCCGGGTTTGGGCGTGCCCGCGACCTCGAGCAGAAGCGCAAGCTCGGCGGTGCGATCGGGCGCAGTTCCGTCCATACCGTCGTCTACGTCGGGGGAAGGTAGAAGTACGTGTTCTTCCGCTCTGCGGGTCCGACCTCGGCCCGGACGGACTACGACGACCGAACCGCGGTGACTTCCTCCCCACCCTACTCGCTCACCGCTGACGCGGTTCGCTCCTTGAGGGTGGGGCTTCCTGCTTCCATGACGCGCTTTGCAGACACCGAATCGGTGTCCGTAGGGAGCGCAGTCTCCACAGGCGTTGATTCGGGATAGCCCGTCCCTACTTGTTCGAGACCGCGAGAAAGAATGTTCCACGACGCATTTGCGTCTCTGTCTGCCTCGAACCCACACGACGGACACGAATGCTCGCGTACCCACAACGGCTTGTCCGTCTCGACGCCACATGACGCGCATTCTTTGGTCGTGCCTCGGGGGTCCACGGAGACGAAGTGCGTCCCTTCCCGCTCGCACTTGTATTCGAGCATTCGAAGGAACGTCCCCCACGAGGCTCCGGCTCGGTTCCGAGAGTTATCGGAGAGTTCGACCAACCCCTTCGTGTCCAAGTCCTCGACGGCCACAAGGTCGTACTCTCGGGCGTAGTACGCCGAGAGTTTGTGCAAGAAATCACGTCGCTTGCGCTTCAGGTCGGCGTGGCGTCGGGCGACCGTCTTGCGTTGTTCCTCCCAATTGTTCGAGCGGTGTTCCTTCCGCGAGAGGTTACGTTGAGCGCGTTCTAACCGCTCGCGTTCGTCGGAAAGGTCTGGTGACTCGACGGCGGTTCCATCGCTGTCGTGGGCGTATTTCAGGATTCCCACGTCGATGCCAACTGCGTCAAGACGATGACGGCGCTGTATCCCCGCTCTACTGCGTCCTCAGAACGCGAAGCGTTCTGATGTACGAACGAGAGCTTCGCTCTCGTTAACGCTACTCGGTCGCTTCGCTCCCTGCGTTGCTCCTTGAGGACGGGGCATTAGCGCCTGATTTTCAGGTAAACTCGCCGCCCCTGTCGACGTAGACCGTCTCCCCGTCGACGATCGCGTCGATCGGGAACCCGTCGGACCAGTGGCGGTCGTCGAAGGCGAACCGCCAGCGCTCGGCGCCGTCCTCGAGGTCGAACCCGACGAGTTCGTCGGCCGAGGTGCGGTCGCCTCTACTGTGGGCGACGACGACGACGTCGCCGACGATCGTCGGCTTCCCGTAGGCATGGGCCTCCCGGTCGTTCCACGGCGCGTCGGCGCCGGTGCTCGAGAGCGTGTGGCGCCCGTGGGTGACGGCGAGATCGCCGACGGCGGCGCTGTGGAGGGCGTCGCTGACGGTGTCGACGACCGCCCCCGAGGCGGGATCGAGCACGACGATTCCCTCCTCGCCTGGCGTCTCGACGAACAGCGCGTCCTCGGTGGCCGCCAGCCCGTTCGCGGCTCGCCCCGACGGCAGGCGGATCGTCCGCAGGGTCCGGCCCGTCGCCGGATCAAGCGCGACGGCCGCGTCCACGTCGATCCCGCTCTCGCTCCGTGCGCCGTCTAACAACGCCCAGACCGTCCCGTCGGCGACGGCGACCGTCCCGTCGCTCGAGTGGAAGCCGTACGCGACCTCGCCGGGCCCACCCTCGGCATCGAGGCGCACGTCGACCGTCTCGCGCTCCCATCGCAGGTCGCCCGTGTGAGCGTCGAACGCGCGAAGAACGCCGTCGGCGCTCGCGTAGACCGCGCTGAGGGCGACGACCGGGGACGATACCGACTCCGCTCCACCGAGCGACTCGCTCCAGCGCACGTCGCCGGTTTCGGCCTCGAGCGCCGCGACCGCTTCGCCCGCGACGTAGACGCGGTCCCCGGAGACCGCGGGCGTTCCAGACGCGCCGATCCCGTCAGCGATCCACCGACGGCTCCCGTCGCTCGCGGCGAGGGAGTGAACCTCGCCGTCGGTCTGGAGGTAGACGGCGTCCTCGACGACCGCTGCGGGTCCGCTACGGTCGTACCGCCAGGCGACCTCGTTCGGTCGTCGGAGCCCGTCGCTCGAGGGGACACACCGACAGTTGCCGATCGTCCCGCCGTGGGACGACCAGCCGCTCGGTTCGGTCGCGTCGGGGGTCGCTGGGGATTCCTTCGCGCTGCTCGTTCCGGCTGCGGCGAGGGCGGTACCGGTCGCGAGGGCCGCACTCGAGACGATCACCGATCGCCGATTCTATTCACCCATACATACAGTCATAATTTCTAACTACATTACTATTATGGATTTTGAAATCACAGCGTAACTTGATGGTGAGCGAACGAATGAGCGAAGCGCGCTCGAGAACGGCCGCGGACGGGTCGTTTCGCGGCGGGCCGCGACAGCGGTGGCGCTCCGTCAGGTACCGGACTCGCCGCTCGAGGAGCCGTCGGCGTCGCGGTCGCGGTGTTCGGCCAGCGCCTCCTCGACGGTCAGCTCGCCGGCGGCGACCCGTCGGGCCAATCCCTCGTCGATCGCCCGGTTGGTCTCGCTTCGCTCGCGCGCCCGGTCCTTGATCATCTGGAGCTCGCCCGCGGTCGGCTCGATCTCTCGAGTTTCGACGGGTTCGCCCTCGAGGCGAGCGATGTTGACGGCGGCCAGCACGTCGCCCATCCCGCGCGAACCCGTGCCGAGGTACGGCGTCGTTCCCGTCTCGTCGACGAGCTCGACGCGGACGTCCTCGAGGTCGTTGACCAGTGTCGAGCTCTGCAGTCGGGCGCCGTCGCCGACCCGAACCACCGGTGAGGTCGCGTCGGCGACCTCCCGCTGGATCACGTCGACGGCGTCGGCGAGCGGAACCTGGAACGCGGCGACCACCATCTCGCCGGCCAGCACGGCGATGCCGGGCTTTCGCCCGGGGTCGACGCCGACGATCGTTCGCCCGCCCTCACCGCGGGCGGTCGTCAGCGCCTGGTCGACCGCCCGTCGGGCCCCGTCGGGGTCGGCGACGACCGTCGTCACGCTCGAGAACGCGTCGGCGTGGGCCTCGTCGGTTACGAGGACGGTCGTCTCCTCGGGCAGCGGCTCCTCGGGCTCGACGGTCGTGAACGCGGCGCCGCGCTCGCGCAGCTCGTTGACGACGCCGTGGTACACCTCGAAATCTGACGTGGCGACGACGATCACGGTCGCACTTCGCTTTCAATCCGAATAAACGTACGCGAACCCCTCGGCGCGCGGCGGATTTCCGGGGGTTTTTGCGGGGTGGCGAGCAATATCGCCCGTGAACGACGAGGCGATTCCGACCGGGTGCGGGCCGATCGACGAGCTGCTCGGCGGCGGGTTCGAGCGCGGAACCGTCACGCAGCTGTACGGACCGCCGGCCGCGGGCAAGACCAACCTCGCGCTGTCGGCCGCGGTCGAAACCGCCGTCGCCGACGGGACCGCCGTCTACATCGACACTGAGGGGCTCTCGGTCGACCGCTTCGAGCAGCTGCTCTCCGCGCGGGTCGACGAGACTGCGGACGTCGAGCGGGTCGCCTCCCGGATCGTCGTCGAGGACGCGCTGGACTTCGAGCAACAGGAGGAGGCGGTCCGGGACGCCGAGGAGTTCGCCGACCGGGCCTCACTGATCGTCCTCGACAGCGCGACCGGGTTCTACCGCCTCGAGCGAACCGGCGAGAGCGACGACGGCGAGGCGCTCCGGGGCGTCGCCCGCCAGATCACCCACCTGCTGTCGCTCGCGCGCAAGCACGATCTGGCGGTCGTGCTCACCAACCAGGTCTTCGCCGATCCCGACGCCGACCGAACGCGCCCGCTCGGGGGCAATACCTTAGAGCACTGGACCGGAACCGTCCTCCGGATCGAACGCTTCCGCGGTGGTAACCGACGAGCGACCCTCGAGAAGCACCGCTCGAAACCCACCGGGGAGTCGGCCCAGTTCCGGATCACGGAGACGGGCCTCGAGGGAGAGGACGCCGACACGCTTCGCTAATCACCTCTCGACGCGACGGAAACGACCGCTCCGTCGACTCGGTTCGAAAAACGGCGACGGCTGCCGGTTTACAGCTCGTTGAGCTTCCGCAGCAGCTGGCCGCGGTACTCCTCGTCGCTGGTGACGCCTTTCAGCTCGAGGACGTTGCGCTCGAGCTTATCGAGCGCGACGCGGAAGGCGTTCTCGGCGCCGTAGCCCTCGCCGGTGCCGGCGACCTGGCCCTTGTTGGTTCGCAGGCGGATCTGACACTGCACCAGCGGCGTCCCGCGGAGCTTCTCTTTGTGCTCGGAGAAGCGAACGTGGGCGTGCATCACCTGCATGTCGGCGTACTTGTCGGAGACGTCCTGGATGCTCTCGGTGATCCCCTCGCGGGTGATCGTATCGAGCATCGAGATGTTGGTGATCTGGACGTCCATTCGCTCCTCCTCGGTGTAGGTCAGCGCCCGCAGGACGTCGGTCTTGGTGATGACGCCGATGACGATCCGGTCGTCGTCCTCGGGGGTGACCATCAGGCCGGCGTAGTCGTCCTCGAGCATCGTCTCGACGGCCGCCTCGACGGAGGTGTCGAGCGAGGTCGTCCTGACGGGGCTGTTCATGATGTCGTAGATCGGGACATCGAGCATCCGATCGGTGTCGCCGACCCGATCGCCGACGGTCGTGGAGTTGTTCTCCCGGATGACGAAGTCGGCGATGTCGTGGGTCGTGACGACGCCCGTGAGGTAGCCGTTCTCGTTCAGAATGGGGAGCCGCGAGATGCCGTGCTCGCGCAGGTGGTTGATCGCCTTGCCGACGCCGTCTTTCTCCTGGAGCGTGACGGGGTCGGAGGTGTAGACGTCCTCGACGGTCAGCGCGTCGAGGTTCTCGAGGACGGCCTCGAGGATCGCGTCGTCGGTGATGACCCCCCAGAGCTCGTCGTTCTCGAAGACGGGCGCGACCTTCGAGTTGCTCTCGATGAGCATCCGCGCGGTCTCGCGGACGTCCTCCTGGCGGTCGATCTGGGGCGCCGGCGAGTTGCGGCTGGGTTTGATCAGCGCCGCGACCTTCGCGTCGTCCTCGACGTGGGACTGGAGCACCTCGCGCTCGCTGAGCACGCCCTCGTACTCGCCGTCGTCGGTGACGATGATCCCCTTCGGGTTGCCGTCCTCGAACGTCGAACGGACCTTACCCATCCGCGTCCCGACGTCGACTTCGATAAACTCCTTCGTCGCGATATCAGCGATATTCATCGTTCGGGTCGGTCTACTCACGCCGGCGTATTTAACGTACTGCACGGTGCTGCCGGCTGGGATCAGGGACACCATTTTTCGACGCCGACTCCGTAGCTGGCGTATGGTGCCCGATATCAGCGTCTTCGGCCGGTACACCTACCTCGCGACCGAGCTGTTCTGGGGCGCGATCGCGTTTCTCCTGCTTCGCCGGGCGAACGCGCTCCGGCGAGCGGGGGCGACGATCCTCGCGCTGTATCCCGTCGCCTACGTCTGGGACCGCTACACCCTCGAGGTCGGCGTCTTCGACATCAAACTCCGGACCGGAATCGACGTCGCCGGTATCCCGCTCGAGGAACACCTGTTCATGGCCGTCGTTCCGGGGTTGGTGGTCGCCTTCCACGAGACGCTGTTCGGCTCGGAGTAGGCTCGCCCTACGGGATGTGTGCAACCGCGACACTCTTGGTTCCCGACCGCTTGCCTAGGAACCATGAGCAATCGCCCTCCTCCGGGTCCGAGCGCGGACCCGACCGACGCCGACCGGGGACTGCTGCGCGGCGTCATCAGGCTGGTCGTCCTGGTGGCACTGGTCGGCGCGATCGCGCTGGCCGGCGCGACCTACGGTCCGGCGCTGGTCGACGATCTCGACGGGTTCGACGACGTCGACGAGATCGACGTCGGAACCCAGCCCTCACCCAGCTCCGAGCCGCCGCCGACCGGCGAGCGCGACCCCGAGGTGACCGACCCCGACGATCCGAACGAGTCGAGCTACGAGACCGACGTCGAGACGATCCCCTCGAACGACGTCGAGGACTTCGTCCACGCCGAGGTCAACGAGCGCCGCGCCGCGCACGACCTCGAGGCGATCGAGTGGGACGGCACCGTCGCGTCGGTCTCGCGGGCCCACAGCGAGGATATGGCGGATCGCGAGTACTTCTCGCACTCGAACCCCGACGGCGAGCAACCCTACGACCGGTTTCGCGACGTCGACGACTACTGCCGGGGGTACGGCGAGAACATCGCGATGACCTGGGTCGACAGACCGGTCGAGGCGGCCGACGGCAACGGAACCGTCGAACACCGGACCGCGGAGGGGCTGGCGGAGGGGCTGGTCGACCAGTGGATGAACTCCACGGAGCACCGCGAGGCGATCTTAGAGGAGAACGTCCCCTACGGCTGGGACCGCGGCGGCGTCGGCGTCTACCTCGCCGAGAACGGGCAGGTCTTCGCGACACACAACTTCTGTCACGAGTGGTGAACCCCGAGGCAAGTCCCATACTCTTGGCGTCGACGCCCGTAGCAGGCGTATGGATACGACGCGGATCTCGGCGGTGCTTCGTTCGATCTATCGGACGACGAAGGACCGGGAGATCACCTTTCTCGCGGCCGGCTTCGCCTACTACGCGTTCGTCTCGTTGATCCCGATGGTTCTGCTCGCGCTCGTCGTCGGCTCGCTGCTGGGCGGCGAAGACGCCGCCGAACGGCTGGTTCTGGTTACGGGCGATTTCCTTCCGCCGGCGGGCCAGGAGCTGGTCGCGGAGGCGCTGACGACCGAATCGGGGCGAGGCGAGGCGACGGCCGTCGCCCTCGCCGTCGCCTCGTGGGGGGCGCTCAAGGTGTTTCGCGGGCTCAGCCGGGCGTTCGACAGGGTCTACGACGAAGTCGCCGAGGACACGCTCGTCGACGAGATCCGGGACGGGTTTACCGTGATCCTGGCCGGAACCGGAGCGATCGTCCTGATGCTCGTCGTCGGCGCCGTCCTCGGGATCGCCGCCGACGTCGTCCCGCTGGCCGGACTGGCGAGCTGGGTGACCCTGCTGATCGGTCTCTTCCTTGTGTTCCTCCCGATCTACTACGTGTTGCCGCCGATCCCCGTCACCGTCCGGGAGATCGTTCCGGGGACGGCCTTCGCCGCCGTCGGCTGGACCGTGCTGCAGGTGGGCTTTCAGATCTACGCCGCGAACGCCGCACGGTACGCGGCCTACGGCGCCCTCGGCGCCGTCCTCCTGTTCGTCACCTGGCTCTACTTCGCCGGCATCCTGATCCTGCTCGGGGCGGTGATCAACGTCGTCCTCGCTCGCCCGGAGCTGGCCAACGATCCGGCGGGAACCCCGACGCCGTAGCGAGTCCCTCGAGGGCGCGACGTCGACGGAGTCAGCCCAGCAGCGTGATGAGCACGAACAGGCTACCCACGGAGGCGACGGTGGTCGCGAAGACGTTCAGCGAGGCGAACTCGGCGTCGAGTGGTCTGCAGAAGTTCTGAACACATCTCAGCATCTGCCTCACCACATTGAAGTCGAACAGATCCAGCATCTGTCTCAAAGGGTTCACCTGTTGTGCTGATCACTCACCGCCGAGTTCGTTGGCGTAGACGTACGTCGACACCGCCGTCGGCATCCCGAGCATCACGACGCCCGCGGTGAAGGTGGCGCCGTCGACCGAGAGCGCCGAGAACACCGCCCAGGCCAGCAGCGGCATACAGCACAGTTTCAGCGCGACGACCGAGCCGACCGCCTCGAGATCGACCGCGTCGGCGTCGATCTGCAGGGCAGCGCCGACACACAAAAGCGCCAGCGGGAGCGCGAGCGACCCCAGCGCGTCGAGGCCGGCCGCGACGCCGTCCGGGAACGTCACGCCGACCGAGCCGACCCCGAGGCCGGCGATCAGCGCGAGCAACACGGGATTTGTCGCGAGAGCGCCGAGCTCGCGACCGATGTCGGTGTCGGCCCGTCCGAAGCTGCTGAGGACCACGATCGTCAGCGGGAGCTGGACGAGCGTCACGAACCCCAGGAGCACGCTCGCGATCGCGGTCACCCGCGCGTCGAAGGTCGCGGCGACCAGCGGCAGTCCGAGGTAGCCGAGGTTCGAGTGGTACGACTGGATGATGGCGACGCTCCGGCGGTCGGTCGAGAGCCGATCGCGGGAGGCGATCCAGGCGATGGTACCCGTCGCGAAGAGGACGACCAGCGAGCCGACGAACAGCTCCGCCGAAAGCAGGTCGGCGATCGACTGGTCGTAGGTCCCGACGAACACGAGCGCCGGGAGAGCGACGTAGTAGGCCGCCGCGTTGAGACGGGCGGTTCTGGCGGCGTTCAGCGCGCCCGTGGATCGCAGCCCCGCGCCGATCAGCAACACCGCGAGCATCCCCAGCAGCCGACCGAGAACCTCCATACGCGCTCGAGACGATCGGGACCCTTCTACCGTTCGGTCTCGCCCGCGGACGACCGCCGTCAGGACGCGAGGAGCCGCCGCAGCCGTCGATGGTGGGCCGCGACCGCGACCGCGGCGAACCCGAGCAGGCCGAGCTGGAGGGGTTCGATCCGGACGACGGCCGTCGTCGCGCCGAGGGGCAGCGGCGGGGAGACGATCGCCCAACCGGACGCCCAGCTCGCCCGGAGCAGCCCGCCCGCGCCGAGCGCCAGCAGGAATCCCGGAACGATCGACGCCAGCCGATCCGCGTCGGCTGATCGCGGCCGACAGCCCGCGTCCTCGAGCGCGAACTGGACCGAGAGTCCGGCGCCGAGCAGTGCCGTCGAGACGATCGCCCCTGCGGACGAGCCGACGTTCTCCGCCGCCAACAGCCAGCAGATCCAGCCCGCCGCGACCGCGAGCGCGAGCCCGACTCGGCGGGGGCCGCGACCGACCCGCCAGCCGTCGACGGCCGCGGCGACGATCCGCGTCCGGACGAGGGTCCCGCAGACGAGGACGGCGGCGCCGACGAGCGCCGTCGCCGTCGTCCGCGAGCCGGCCGCCAGGGCGAACCAGAGACCGACCGAAACGGCCTCGACTGCGCCCGCCGAGACCGCGGCGGCGGCGTCGAAGACGCGCCGACGCGTCGTCCGCCCGAAGACGCCAGACCGCCGAAACACGCTCATATCCGTTCGTTCGGTCCGACCCCTTTCGTTATGTGATCGCTAGCGCCGATGTTCTCTCCGCCCCCACTCGAGCGCCGAAGATGTTCGAGCAGTGCGTGGACAGTCGGCGAGTACCACCCCTTGTGGCCTGTTACTATTCGTCACGATTGACCGTCTCGTTGGATAGACCTATGTATGGGGATGCCAATGGCCGATGTATGGAAGAGACCGAATCCGATCGGACGCTGTCGGAACTCGTCGTCAAGGAACTGGTCGGGCAGGGGCTCGACTCCTCGATGCGAGATTCGATCCTCGAGGCCGTCGAGGATGCCGAGGGGAGCGACGGCGGCTCGCAGAACCTCCCGATCGCGGGCGCGCTGGTCGGCGTCGGTGCCGCGATCGGCTACCTCGCAGGTCGGGGGTCGACCGACCTCGAGGACGTCTCCCTCGAGGACGTCGAGGAGCCCGAGATCATCGAGGACGTGACGGGCGGCGCCGAGGACGCCGAGGCCGAGACCGAGGAGGCTGACGAATCGGCCGAGGCCGAACCCGACGCCGAACTCGAGGACAGCGGCTCCTCGGGCTGGCTCGGTCGGCTGCTGCTCGCGGCCGGGCTGCTCGTCGGAATCGCCGCGTTGCGCCGTCGCTTCGGCGGCGACGCCGACGAGGACTGGGAGCCGATCGAGGAGTTCGAGCCGGCGACCGAGATCGACGCCGACGAGGACGAGGACGAAGACGAGGAGCTCGAGGCCGAGGCCGGCGACGCCGACGAGGAGTAACTCGCGGACTCGTTCTTTCGGACGCCGTCGACGCCCTCGACGCCCTCGACGAAGGAGCTAAGGGGGCGACGCCGACACACTCCACTCGATGGAGACGACCCACCGCGTCGTCGTCGGCGACGCTCGCGAGCTCTCGGCGGTCGACGACGACTCCGTCGAGCTCGTCGTTACGTCCCCGCCGTACCCGATGATCGAGATGTGGGACGACCTCTTCACTACGCTCGATCCCGCGATCGGGACGGCCCTCGAGGACGGCGACGGGCGGGCCGCCTTCGAGGCGATGCACGCCCAGCTCGAGGCCGTCTGGGACGAGCTCGAGCGCGTCCTCGTCGACGGCGGCATCGCCTGTATCAACGTCGGCGACGCGACCCGCACGCTCGAGGACAGCTTCCGGGTCTACCCCAACCACGCCCGCGTGCTCGAGGCGTTCGAGGCCCGCGGGTTCGACCCCCTGCCGGACGTGCTCTGGCGCAAGCCGGCCAACAGCGCGGCCAAGTTCATGGGCAGCGGGATGATCCCGCCCAACGCCTACGTCACGCTCGAACACGAGTACGTCCTGGTCTTTCGCAACGGCGGGGAGAGCCGCTCGTACGAACCGGGCGCCGATCGACGCTACGAGGCCGCGTACTTCTGGGAGGAACGCAACCGCTGGTTCACCGACGTCTGGACCGACGTTCGCGGGGAGCTCCAGGCCCTCGAGGACGACCACGAGGAGCTCCGGGAGCGCTCGGCGGCCTACCCCCTCGAGATCCCCTACCGGCTGTGCTGTATGTACTCGACCTACGGCGACACCGTCCTCGACCCGTTCTGGGGGACGGGCACGACCTCGCTGGCGGCGCTGTGTGCCGGGCGGAACTCGATCGGGTACGAACTCGAGGACGCCTTCCGCGAGGTCTTCGCCGACCGCATCGAGGACGCACCGGAGCTGTCGCGGACGATCGGGCGACGCCGCCTCGAGCGCCACCGCGAGTTCGTCGCCCAGCGCCGCCGCGAGGGCGAGGACCTCTCCTACGAGGCCGTCCACTACGACACGCCCGTGATGACGAAGATGGAACGCGAGATACGGTTCCGCGAGGTCGGCGCGCTCGAGCCCCTCAAGGCCGGCGCGGGCTACCGGGCGATCCACGAACCGCTCGTCCTCGAGTGAGGGCTCGAGGGCGGGCCCGACGAACCTTCCGGGACCGCTAGCGTTTTGCACGGTGACGATGCTCGTACGATCGATGGACACTGCAGTCGATCCGGACCGATTCGACTCGAGGCGCTCGACGGCCTACGCCAACCGCGGGATGGTCGCGACGAGCCAGCCCCTCGCCGCGGAGGCGGGGTTGTCGATCCTGCGGGAGGGCGGGAACGCCTTCGACGCCGCGGTCGCGACCGCGGCCGCGCTCAACGTCGTCGAACCCACCTCGACGGGACTCGGCGGGGACGTCTTCGCGCTGTACCGCACCGCCGACGGCGAGGTCGGCGCGATGCGCTCGTGTGGTCCCGCGCCGGCCGACGCGACGATCGAGAACGTCCGCGGCGCCCTCGAGGAGGCCGACGACGTCTCGGGGTACTATCCCGAGTCCCGCGGGTACGCCGTCGACGGGGGCGCCGGCGGCGATGCCCTCGAGATGCCGTTCCTGGGCCCCCACGCCGTGACGGTTCCCGGGACGGCCCGCGGGTGGGAGGCGACGATCGAGGAGCTGGGGACGCTCTCGCTCGCGGAGGCCCTCGAGCCCGCGATCCACTACGCGACGGAGGGATATCCCGTCTCGCCGATCGTCGCGGGCCACTGGGCGGGCGCCGAGGAGCTCTTCACCGACGAGCACGCCCGCGAGGCCTACCTCTTCGACGGCGAAGCGCCCGACGTCGGGCAGACCGTCACGCTGCCGCGGCTGGGCGACTCCCTGCAGCAGATCGCCGAGGAGGGTGCAGACGCCGTCTACGAGGGCGAGATCGCCGACGAGATCGTCGAGGAGATCCAGTCCGCAGGTGGCTTTATGACCCGCGAGGACCTCGCCGAGTTCTCGCCGGAGTTCGTCGAGCCCGTCAGCACGACCTACAACGGCTGCGAGGTGTACGAACTCCCGCCGAACAACCAGGGACTGGTCGCGCTCGAGGCGCTGAACATCGCCGAGGAGATCGGCGCGGGCGGGCACGACTACGACTCGCCCGAGCGGGTCCACGCCTTCGCGGAGGCGACGAAGCTCGCGTTCGTCGACGGCCACCACTACGTTGCCGACCCCGAGTTCGAGGCGGTCCCGCCGCTGGCCTCGAAGGCGTACGCCCGCGAGCGCGCCGACGCGATCGGCGACGCGCCGATCCGCGATCCCGAGATCGGAGTGCCGACGAGCGCGGCCGAGGACGCCGACACCGTCCTGCTCACGGTCGGGGACGAGGCGGGCAACCTCGTCTCCTACATCAACTCGCGGTTCGCCGGCTTCGGCAGCGGCCTGGTCGCGGGCGACACCGGGATCGCGCTCCAGAACCGCGGCTCCTCGTTCTCGCTCGACCCCGACCACCCCAACAGTCTCGAGCCGGGCAAGCGGCCGTTTCACACGCTGGTCCCCGCGATCGCGAGGCTCGACGAGGACGACTGGCTCGCATTCGGGGTCATGGGCGGGTACATGCAGCCCCAGGGCCACGTCCAAGTGCTTTCGAACCTCGTCGACTACGACATGGACCTCCAGGAGGCGCTCGACCGCCCGCGCTGGCGCTACCGCGAGGACGGCCGGCTCGCGATCGAGGAACGGCTGCCCGGTGCCGCCAAGCTCGCCCGCAAGGGCCACGACGTCGCCGTCCTCCCGCCGGTGATGTTCGGCGGGGCCCAGGCCGTCCGTCGAAACGGGGAGACGCTGTCCGGCGCGACCGAACCCCGCAAGGACGGCTCGCCGATCGGCTTCTGAGCCGTCGGCGACCCCGACGCCGGCGCACGATTGAACCGTCGCGACGTTTTTACCCGCGCCCGCCCCAGCGGAGGTATGGATTCCGGACTCGAGCCCGCGGGGGCGAGGCCTGTTCGCGCGCTCGTCGTCGGCTCGCACCCCTGGACCGAACGCGCGGCGACCGCCCTCGCGGACCGCGATGCGGTCCGCGTCGACGCCGATCCGTCCCGCGACCTCGCGTCCGAGCGACTCGCCGCCGTCGACTGCGTGCTGACCGACGATCGGGACGTCCTCCGCGAGGCGGGGGAGCGGCTCCCGGTGGTCTTCGTCGTCGACGACGTCCTCGAGGCCGACGTCGACGCGTTGCTCTCCGCGGGCGCGGCCGACGTCGTCGGCGCGCGGGAGAGCGAACGCCCGTCGGTCCTCGCACAGCGGCTTCGGCTGTCGGTCGCGTCGGGCGACTGCCCGGAGGCGCGGTACCGGTCGCTGCTCGAGCACTCCTCGGACCTGATGCTCGTCTTCGACGACGCGGGACGGCTCGCCGACGCGGGGCCGGGACTCGAGCGCGTCACCGGGCTCGAGGCGACCCCGTTCGACGTCGATCGGATCTTCGACGCCGTCCACCCCGAGGACAGGGCCGCCGTCGCGGACGCGTTCGACGCCGTCCGCGCCGATCCGCCGGGAGAGACCCGAACCGTCGGCTACCGCTATCGCCGGGACGACTCCTGGCGCGTTCACGAGGCGACCCTCGCGAACCACCTCGACGATCCCGCCGTCGGCGGGGTGGTCGCCTCCGTCCGCGATGTCACCCGCTACTACCGGCTCGAGCGCGGACTGGCCGAGTCGCTCGAGCGTGTCAGCGACGCGTTCTACGCCCTCGACGCGGACTGGCGGTTCACGTACGTCAACAACCGAGCCGTGGAGCTGCTGGGCTCCCCCCGGTCGGCACTGCTCGGCGAGGACGTCCGGGAGCTGTTCCCCCACGGGTTCCGCTCGGAGCTGTTCGAGCGGTTCGAGGAGGCGATGGACCGTCAGGAGTCGGTCTCCTGGGACCGCTACTCGGAGTCGCTGGGGATCTGGATGGAGATCCACGCCTACCCATCCGAGACCGGACTCTCGGTCTACTTCCGGGACATCACCGATCGGATCGAGAGCGAGCGGAAGCTGGCCGAGCGAACCGAGCGCCTGCGGATGGTCGTCGAGAACGCGCCCGTCATCCACTACGTCCTCGACGACGAGGGGACGATCACGCTCTCGGAGGGGCGAGGCCTGGAGAACATCGGGTTCGAGTCGACCGAGGCCCTCGGCGAGTCCTTCTTCGAGCTCTTCGAGGCGTACCCCGAGATCCGCGCCGACGCGAGGGCGGCCCTCGAGGGCGAGTCCGTCCACGAGGAGCGCCGGATCCGCGATCGGACGTTCGAGTCGTGGTACCGCCCCGTCGTCGAGGACGGCGCGGTCACCCGCGTCATCGGCGTCGCGATCGACGTCACCGAACGCGCCCAGTACCGAGACGCGCTGAACGCGCTCCACGAGGCCACTAGCCACCTGCTGACCGTCGACTCCAAGGCGGATGCCTGCGAGTACATTGTCGACGTCGCCGACGAGGTCCTCGACCTCGACAGCATCGTCTACCGGTTCGACGAGTGCCGCAACGAACTCGTGCCGGCGGCGTACTCGAGCGAGCTCGAGCGGGCGATCGGTACGCCGCCGCGCCTCGAGCCCGACGAGGGGATCACCTGGGAGACGTTCGCTACCGGCGAGCCGTCGGTGTTCGGCGACGTCCGGGAGTCCGAACACGTCTACGACGCCTCGACGAGCGTCCGGAGCGGCCTCTACATCCCGCTGGGCGAACACGGCGTCTTCGCCGCGGTGTCGACCGCCGCCGACCGATACGACGAGGACACCGTCGAGCTGGTCCAGCTGTTCGCGACCACCGCCGAGGCGGCGCTCGACCGGATCGGGCAGACCCGCCGCCTCCACGACAGCGAGCGCGAGCTGAAACGACAGAACCGTCACCTCGAGCGACTGAACGCCGCCAGTCGGGTACGCCAGCGAATCGAGGAACACCTGCTGCGGGCCGACTCGCGGGAGGCGATCGAACGGGGGGTCTGCAACACGCTCGTCGAGACCGACGGCTGCTCGTTCACCTGGATCGGCGACCCCGACCCGAGCGGGAGCCGGATCCGACCCCGGACCCGCGCCGGCCTCGAGCGGGGCTACCTCGAGGCGATCACGGCGACGGCCGTCGACGACTCCGCCGCGGAGCCGTCGGGCCGAGCCGCTCGAACCCGCCGTCAGATCGTCGTCGGAAACGTCGCCGACAACGTCCAGGACGGGGCCTGGCGAACCGACGCGCTCTCGCGGAGCTTCCAGTCGGTGCTCTCGGTGCCGCTGGTGTACGACGGCCACCTCTACGGCGTGCTCTCGGCGTACGGCGACGAACCGAACGCCTTCGACGAGCCGTTCGAGTCGGTCCTCGCGGAGCTCGGCGAGACGATCGCGTACGCGATCGACGCCGTGCAGCGAAAGAACGCGCTGCTCGAGGACGACGTCACGGAGGTCGAACTCGCACTGACGACCGCGTCGCCGCTGTGCCGGTTCGCCGACCGCCTCGACCGCCGGCTCGCGTTCGAGGGGGCGACCCTGCAGGACGACGGCGCCGCGCTCGCGTTCGTCTCCCTCGAGCCCGCGATCGACGCCGACGAGCTCGAGGCGTCGGTCGAGGGTGTCGAGGACCCGGCGGTGTTGACCGCCTCAGCGGACCGCACGCTCGTCCAGCTCCGGGTGATGGGACCGTTCGTCGGAACGATCGTCGGGAACCACGGCGCGACGCTGCGCGAACTCGTCTGCGACGGGACGGACCGCCGAGCGACAGTCGATCTCCCCGCGGGACTCGAACTCCGGACCGTTCTCTCGGCGCTCGAGCGCCGCGGTCTCTCGGCCTCGATGATCGCGCGGCGGGACCGCCCCTCGAACGACGTCCCCTCGCTCGGCGGGCCGGCGCGCAAGGCGCTGCTCGAACAGCTCACGCCCCGCCAGCGGGAGGTCATCCGGACGGCGTACCACAGCGGCTTTTTCGAGTGGCCCCGTCAGACGACGGGCGAGGCGGTCGCCGACTCGTTGTCGATCTCGCCGCCGGCGTTTCACAAGCACGTGCGGTACGTCGAGGGGAAGCTCTTCGGGACGCTGTTCGAGGGCGTGACGACTGACGGTTAATATCTTAACCGCCGATCCGACCGACCGTTACACGGTTAACGATCAGACTCTTTGCCCGGAGTCGAGAAGGATCGTCGACGACTCACAGTGGGGCACTATGACTGAAACGACGCCACAATCGATCTCCGTATCGACGACCGACTGCTACGTTACCCAGTACGACCGACTCGACGACGTGCCGCTCAGCGTCGCGATCGCCGAGGCGGTCGCGACCTACCGCGACGCCGATCCGATCGATCTCGACCCGCTGTACTACGCGGTCAACCCGGAGGCGCTCGAGCGCCTGTTCGAGCCCCGGGCCGACGGCCTCCGGAGCGACGGCTCGGTAACCTTCGAGTACAACGACTGTTCGGTCACCGTTACCGCCGACGGCGAGATCCGCGTTACAGACGCCTAATTCGGGCTCGCTCGACGAGATCCCGTCGCGTTTTCGACCCGGCTCGAGGACCGCCCGTAGCCACCCCGTACCACGGTGTATAAACACATTATATTGTAATTATTCCACTACCGAAACAGTTATCCGTGCTCGATAGGAACGGCGAGCCATGTCGAAACACACCACCCAGACGATGAAAGACGTCAGCCACACGCCCCCGAACGGCGACTCCGTGACGAACGTCTGGTCTCGAGGTCGGGACGAGGGAGCGTAGCCGGCCACCGGAGTCGGCTCGGACAGGTGTGGCGAACCGTTCGACGCGAGAGGGCGGCGACACACGGCCGAGATCCTACACCGACGCGTCGCGTCGTTCCCGACCGTAGAGGTCGAACGCGACCTTGGCTGCGCCGAGGACGACGGGACCGACGAACAGCCCGACGGCGCCCAACACCGCGACGCCGCCGAAGATGCCCACGACGATCACCGCCGAACTGAGCGCGCCGCTCTTGCCGATGATCGCCGGTCGGAGGTACATGTCGGAGGCGCTGACGAGCGCGCCGTAACCGGCCAACCCCAGCGCCGCCAGCGGGCGGCCGACGGCGAGGAGGTAGCCCGACGCCGGCACCCAGACGCCGAACGCGCCGACGAGCGGGAGCAGCGCGAGCACGAACGTCGCGACCGTCAGGAAGACGACGCCCGACACCTCGAGCACCCACAGGCCGGCTCCGAGCAGCACCGCCTGCACGGCCGAGACGATCACGTTGCCGACCACCGACGCCCACATGAGCCGATCCAGTTCGGCGAACAGTTCGTCCCTGGCGTCGTCGCCGATCGGTACGACCGTCTGGAGCCAGTCGACGAAGCGATCCCCGTCCCGGAGCAACCCGAAGAGGACGAACGCCGTCACCGTGAGCCCGAACGCGATCGACGGGAGCCCGCCGAGGAACTCGAGGGCGCCCGTCACCGCCCCGTGAAGCCCGTGGAGGCCGTCGTCGATCCGGTCCTGATTGGCCTCGTAAGCCGCGAGCGCGGCCTCGGGATCGAACCGGTAGCCGAACGCCTCGAGTCGCCGTTGAATCGCCGTCGCGTCCAGTCCCCGCCGCTGAACGGTGTCCGCGAGCGCGGAGGCCTGGCGGACGGCGACGACGAGGACGTACAACACCGGCAGGACCAGCGCGAGTAGCGAGCCCGCCAGTAGCGACACCGCCGACGCAGTCGGGCTCAGCACCCGCTCGAGGGCGGCCTGGGCGGGCGCGAGGACGTACGCGAGCACGACGGCGAGCAACACGTACTGGAGGTACGGCAGGACGAGCGCCAGCGCGAGAACGCCGCTGACCGCCGCGACGATCCCGAGTGCGGTCTGTTCGGCGAGCCCCTGGGAGTCGGCCATAGTCCGCCAGTGGGTCGCCCCGTCCAAAAGCGAGTCGAGTTCCGGTCGCGGCGCTCGGGACGGCGCGCCGACCGATCGGCCGCAAAACCGCTCGAGGAACCGCTGTTACTACGGCTACACTCACACGTCACTTATCCGGTTCGCGCGTCCCGGTACGGTATGGTGGACGAATCACGCGGACTCGCCGTCTGTGCGACGTGTGGACGGACGTACGCGGCCAGGGAGCTCGCCGACGGCAGCATGATGCCGATCGGCAGTCCCGACGGCTGCAAGTCCTGCGGTTGCACGACGTTCGAGGCCTTTTCGACTCCCGTAAGCGACTCGGAGGGGACCGACGTTCGGGGGTGAGACGGACGGCTCGAGCGCGGGCGACCTACGCGATCACGGAGACCAGCCCGCCCCCGACGACGGCCAACCCGCCCAGACCGAAACAGACCGCCGCGAAGGGAATCCGCTCGAGGACCCGCATCAACGCGTCGATCGTCAGGTATCCCACGGCGGCGCTCACCGCGAGCGCGGTGGCCGCGGGCCCGACGCCGATTCCGGGCACCCCGCCGGCGTCCGCCATCGTGAGCGCGGCCGCCCCGAGACTGGCGGGAATCGAGAGCAAAAACGAGAGCCGGAACGCGGCGGGCGGCTCGTAGCTTCTGAACAGGAGCGCACTCATCGTAACGCCGGAACGAGAGATTCCCGGGAGGATCGCGAGCCCCTGTACGCTCCCGACGACGAGCGAATCCACCAGGGTGGGGTCGTCGCGCCCGCCCATCGAAACCGACTCCGAGGCGAGCTGGACGACGCCCGTCAGTATCAACAGGACGCCGATCCCGGCGACGAAGAGCCCGCCCGACACCTGTCCGGCGAGATCGACCGCGAAGACGTACAGCGGAATGCCGATGATACCGGTCATCAGGCTGGCGACGACCACGTAGGTCGCGATCGCGCTGTCGCCGTCGTAGGCCGACGACGGACGCCAGTCCGGGACGCTCGAGAGCGCGGTCGCGATGTCGTCCCGGTAGTACGTCGCCGCGGAGAGGGTCGTTCCGACCTGGAAGAACAGCGCGAGTTGCACCGCCGCCTCCGGGTCCACCCGCATGATCGCGAGCACCATCGAGAGGTTCCCCTGGCTCGAGACCGGCAACCACTCCACGATCCCCTGAACGACTCCCGCGACGATCGCGATCAGATACTCCCGCATCGGTGGGTTCCGGTTCGACGCAGCTCCCAGGAGCACATAGTCGTTGGCATCGCGTCCGTCCGCGCGACTGATACCCGTCTCGGGCACGTTGTCGTCGCGCAGCGAGAACGTCGTGATTGCGTGCGATCGCTACACGAAAGCCCGTGCCAGCGTCCGATCGACTCGTCCGTCCCGGAGAACTCGAAGGTGGAGAACCGACCGGTGACCACCGATCAGAGCGCGTGACAACTCGGCGTCCGTCGGTGGACGACGTGGTGATCGCGGCGCCGCCGCCCTCGAGCAGATCGATCCCGGACTTGACGATCGGGCGCGACAGTAGCTGCTCACTGACCGCGCGAATGCGAACTCGAACCAACGGGATAGTGCACGAACTCCCGTCGAAAAACGGAGGGCCGATCGAATCGCGCCGTACCACGCACCCTGCAAGTAGCAGACCGAAGGCCGCTGGCATAAGCTTTCTCGCACTCACATCGACGACCGCCGATCGGACGGGTGACTACGAGCGCCGTTTCACTCGCCGTCTCGTCGCTCGTCTTTCCGGGGCGCGAGCGCCCCGCAACGTTCGCTCCGGGTACGTCACTCGAGTCCGGGCATCGACTTTCTTCGCAACGATACCCTCTCCGACCGTGACGGATCTGAAGTCGGCGCACGTGGAGGGATCCAAATCATCGCCGCACGCCTCTCCTGACCGACGTGCCCGATTCCCTGTGTTTGCAGGGCGAGCATTCCTTGCCTGGTCTCCTCACTATCCTGTGAGGTGAACTCGCATGGACGAGTGTCCCGTTTGTGGCGAAGAGCTACACGAGGATGACGAACAGATCGTGACCCGACACAACTCGGAGGAGTTCCGCTTTTGCTCCACCGACCAGCGGGACGAATTCGAAGATCAGCCTGGAGAGTACGTCTAGCCGGGCGCAGAGCGACTCCCCTTTTCGAGAGTGCGACGCGCTCGCGTGCTACTCGATCAGCCGCGCTCGACGAGCTCCCGCCGTCGGCTACGAGCCCGCTCGTACGTTCGAAGGTGGCGTCGGCGGGGACCGTTTCTCGGCGTGACTCCCGAACTCGTCGACGACCTCCGAACGGACCGGGGCATCGAATCGCGGTTGTCGGCTCCGACGTCACGCTGGTACTCCGTTGCTGCGGCTCGAGGACGCTACAAACCGCTATCTGATACCGAATTGGCTGCGGGAATCCGAGGACCGTTCCGTAGTTGCCGCTCGTCTACGACTCGTCGCTCACTGCGTTCGTGACATCGCGTAGAACGGAAGTGCCCGGGGAGGGATCCAAATCCTACCTTTACATGCCCGTACAAATAGTATAAGTCATGACCTCGAATCCGGAGCAGTCGATCAAACGGCTCCGCGAGCGGATTGACGAAGCCGAGAACATGAGCGAGGCTGACGCCAAGATCCTTCGGCGCATGTCCGATCGCATCCGTATCCTCGGGCCCTCGAAGTACTCCGACTTCGCTCACGAGAAGTACCTCATGCGAGCCGTGAAGATGGCCCAGGAGGTCGGTGGTCTCGCCGACGCCCTCGAGGACCGAGACGCTGCCGAGCGCCTCGTCGCCTGGATCAATACCGAGAAGGCCGATTCCGCCGAGACGAACAAAGACTATCGCGTCACGCTCCGGCAGTTCGGTAAACTCGCCAGCGACGACGACGTCGACGAGATCCCGGAGAGCCTCGAGTGGATTCCTGGTGGCTATCCGAGCAACTACGATCCCGCCCCGGATCCCGGCGACATGCTTCGCTGGGAGGAGGACATCCTCCCGATGATCGACGCCTGTGCGAACCTCCGCGATCGCGCACTGATCGCCCTCGCTTGGGACCTCGGTCCTCGACCCTTCGAACTGTTCGAGTTGACGCCGAAGCAGATCTCCGACCACAAGTACGGGCTCCAAGTCACCGTCAACGGAAAACAGGGCCGGCGATCGCCCGTCCTGATTCCGTCGGTCCCCTACGTCAACCGCTGGCTCGAGGTCCATCCAGGAAGCGGGAGCGACCCGCTGTGGTGCAACCTCAACACCGGCAACTCGATCTCGAACAATCGCGTCCGAGACATCCTGAAGGAGAAGGCTCGGAAAGCCGATGTCGACCGACCGGTGACGCCCTCGAACTTCCGAAAGTCCTCGGCATCCCATCTCGCCAGCCAGGGCGTCTCCCAGGCTCACCTCGAGGATCATCACGGGTGGACGCGTGGCTCGGATATCGCTGCCCGCTACGTCTCGGTCTTCGCCGACGCGAACGACCGCGAGATCGCGAAGGCGCATGGACTCGATGTCCAAGAGGACGAGCATGACGACCTCGCGCCCGCTGTCTGTCACCGATGTGACCGAGAGACTCCACGAGAGAACGACGTCTGCGTCTGGTGTGGTGCAGCGCTCAGCCAGCGTGCCATCGACGAGGACGACGAGCTCGAGCGTCGCTGGATGGAGTCCGCCGGCGCTGTCAGCGAAGCCGAAAGCCTCTCGCTCGATGACGTTATGGAGGCGCGGGACGCCATTGACGACAACGCTGCGCTCCGGCGACTGCTCCTTGGTGACGGCTGAGGTCGACATCTAGTCGTCACCTCCGTCGGCGATCTCGAGTATCCGCTCTATGTCATCCGCGATCGGAAGATCGGACTTGGCGATTCGCTCGAATAGCTCTCGGTTCTCCTCGACAGTCTCTTTCGCTTCGGCTTCGGGATCTGGAATTTTCGTGCTCATCGTGGGGACTCGAGCTGATCGCGGACGTACGCTTGCTCGCTCTCTGGGCGGTCACTGAGGGCGATACAGGTTCGAACACGACCGTCATACTCGATGAAGACGACGTCCCCTTCGGGGTAGCAGTAGGCCGTGCTTCCCTCCTCGGCACTCGGATAGTGGACTGGCTCCGCCTCGTCGAATGCGCCACGAGGATCGGTCCAGGGCGCTTGCGAGCGGTCGAACCACATCTCACTGACGTGGTTGTCCCAGCGTTCAGCCAGTTCAGTATCGGGAGTCGTGTTCACTGTGGGTCACCCCCGTCGCGTGTGAATTCTACTGGATCAGAGCCATGGGCTCCCACCCCGGTGCTTCCGGAGCTCGTATTCATTCGAACATCGGTGTTCTCGTCGACGCGCTGAAGGATCGACGCACGCCAGGTGTGGCTGACTGCTGATTGGAGGGCTTCGTCGACCTCCGGGTTCTCGATCTCTTCTTGGAGTGCCTCGAGTGTCGAGCAGACGTCATCGATCTCCTCGACTATCTCGCGGTCACCGATCTGGAGCCTGCCGTTTGGCCCTTCGGTGATCGTCTCGCGTCGGCAGACCTCCTCAAGACCGCCGCCGTCTGTCCGAAGTTCGCGATCGTCGTTGTCCTGGTTGAACCCGTTCTCGGCAAGGATATCGGCCGGCGATCGGCCGTACTTCGATTGATCCTCCTCGATACCGAGCACCTGCTTTGCGCAGGTCTTGCAGAGTCGGGCGTGAAGTTCTGGATTAGGGATGTTATCGGGATCGAATGTCCAGGGCGTCGCCGATCGTTCGTACTGACACGCCGAGTCGGGATCGTCGCGAGTGCAGTCCTCGGCGGGGATGTGGATCGCCGACGCTCGTCGGCCCTGAAACTGAATCCAGAACGGTACTTCGGCGCGGACGGCGTCAACGTCGATCCCGCCGTCGGTCACCAGCTTGCTCGCGCGCTCGAACGCCGTGTCCGCGGGAACCGTCTCTCGACGTGCCCCCTCGAGTTCGGCGACACAATCTTCGCAGACTGGTGCGTCGTACTCCTCAGGGACATAGCGAAGATCTTCTGCGCTGCGCTCGAGTGGCGTTTCCATGTCAACACCGCAGGCGCACTCGTGGGTCTCGCCGTCGAACGCGACCGAGGCGTGCCAGAGATCGGTCTCGAGGATCCAGTGGTTGACGTCTCGGTCGACAGCAGTGCCGAGTCGGTCCTCGAGCTCCTCCATCCGGCAGCGCTCGCACAGATACTCGCGGGTCCCGCAGGTTGAGCAACTATGCATCGTTCTCCCCCTCCATCGTAGGTTGGGTGACCAAGATCTCGTCGTTATCGTCGTCGACGAGGATCGCGTTGCCGCCGATGTCACCCATCGCGTCCGCGACACCACGATCGAGCGCCCCGACGACCCCGTAGCGGACCGTCATCGGCCGGCACCCCCGACAGCGATGACGTAGCCAGTCTCGACCCACTTCTCGTCAGTCTCACCCTTGACCCGGAAGCGCTGGCCGCCGAATGCCGGCTTCCCTTCGGAGATCTCGAGATCAGGCTGGCTGTCTTCAACCTCGTCGAACTCGCGGGCGACCTGGCCGTTCTCGAGACGCTCGAGGACACCGGCGATCGTGCCGGAGAGATTATTCTCCTCGCGTACAGACAATTCGATTGGATGAGGATCCGTTCCTGCACAACCTCTCGTCTGTGCTGCCGCGTCCTTACGCGGGAGCGTTTTTCGCGACCGATCGTCGTCTGTAGTGTTATCTCGGCCATCTGGACGGCCGGCTGTTCCGCGTTCCGTGGGACAATTGTTTTTGTCCCTGCTGTCGTCTTTTCGCATGGTTTCTGAAATCCCTCGTGCGGGGATCGGAAACCAGCCTGCCGTGCGCCAACACGGTGGGCACGTTTCTATGCCCGGTAAGATCTGGTTTCCATTTAGAGCGTTCTCGCTACTCCACCTTAATGATACCGCTGATGTAATTGCGGAGGCGCAACAGCGGTGGATCTATACCCCATAACATCGTTGGTGTCATATAGCCGAATGACCAACTCCGATCCAATGCGGCTGCAGCTCCCGTCCGACCGTCTGATCCTCGAGCAGTTGGCGGAAGGTCGGAACCTCGGCGCGAACATCGCCGCGAACGTCGACCGGAGTCGCAACAACATCAACCGCCGGATGCCGCAGTTGCACGACTACGGCCTCGTCACGCGGATCGGGCCGGTCGAAGGGACGGGTCTCTACGAGATCACGCCGCGTGGGGTCGCCTGTCTGCGGCTGATTGACGATTACGACGAGTCCGACGAGTTCGAGGAGGCCATCGACAAGCGTGCAGAACAGATCGAGGTCTACTCGATCCGAATCGTCGACGAGGACGCCGACGAAACCTAACACCCGAGTACTCGTCGTCAACATGCACTCTTTGCTTCAGGGAGAAATAGCTTAAAAACCCCTTAGAGTTCCGAATCTTAGTAATAAATGGAGATATCACCAGGTGCTGACTAAAACAATATTGTGGTACGGTGGTCGGATCTGGTTTCTACTCTCTACTGCCAGTATAGTGGCTCTGCAGAGTTATCCTATATATGACAAGAACTCAGCCACCTGTCCTACAATGCCTGTTTGCTGAATTAGGCTTAATACAGCAGCACCTCCAGCCATCACCGCTATTCTGAAAGGCCAAGGTTCCCATCTTTCTCGCCTATTATTGACATGTATCTGAATATCCTCTCTATCAGAATATGTTCTACTACTTTTTCCATAAGTGAAGATACAAGTAATAGTATAGTCCCCTGGTGGGGCATCACTATCAATATTAAACTGATACTTTATTGGAGGGTGGTCTTTTTCTGCTTCTATAACTTCACACACTTTTTGTGGATAATGTTCTTGGTTAGGCGTTTTGCCACCTAAGGTCACTGGATCCTGATTTTCACTCGAAACCCCTTCAAAGAACCAGGATGGAAACTGCCATTGGTTTGATCCCCTACCTAGTTCCATTTGATCAGATTCTTGCCCGGGTTGTAATCGGCCATTTTCGTCCATAGAGAATCCGATTGAAGCGACTCCAATTTCATCTTGAAATAGTTCCGGATATGCATAGGAGACATGAAGACGGTTAGAATCAATATCTCCGATGGCGTCAATGAAAAAATCAATCTCAATTGACTCTCCCGGGTCTACATTGGAGGTTTGGAGGACTGGGATTATTCTGTAAGACGGATCCATAATAATGTCCTGTATTTCGCACCTATTCCATCTTATGGCAGATAGATAAATAAATAGAGATGTATAAGTAAACTATCCCACCTAAACATCAGCTAAAACGATTTATAGTAGATGGGTTTATCATCCATTCGTCTTGGTTACTCTGGTTGGAATCTCAATGACTGGCACAACATCTCCATCAACTACCCAGTAGAGGCGATCGCGAGTCGGTCCATCATAATCAATAAGATTGTAGGCTTTCATCTTCGGGAGCTTCCCGCGACGAGCCCGCTTTCCAAGTGGCTGCACGGGTGACCCAGCGTAGATCGCGTCAGCGCCCGCCTCATAGTAATTGTGTAACTCCTCTCCCGTAATCTCGCCGGCGTCGTGAATGATCGCGTACAGTACCTGGTGATGGTACGGGAGCGACTGCAGGTTCAACCGCCGAATCCGGCGCTTCGCGCGTTCATAGGAGTCGGCGACGTCGCGATCGCGGATCCGGCGGTGGCCGCGCTCGTGAGCCAACTCCGCTGCTGCCCGGAGTGACTGGATTCCCTCGCGAGCGACGCCGGCGACCTCGTCGGCGATCGCCTCGAGTTGGCCTCGCGTCACAACTTCACCGTGTAACCCCTGGCGCGCCCGCCGCTCGAGGATGTCCGCGAGCTCGTCGACACCGTAGCGTTCGAGCTCGAGATGGCCTTGATCGAGACGGTGGCCGTCGGTCACGTCCAGACGTGAGAGCCAGTCAGTTCCATCATGAACGATAGCGACGACGGTCACGTTCTCGATTGCGAGTAGCTCACTGATCGCATTCGTCTCCGGGAGGTCCTCACCTTCGTCCAGGACGATGATCGTCTCGTCGGTGATCGCATTGCGAAGCTGTCGACAAGCATCGGTCGTTGGGAGTGTCTGCGGGACGTCATTCGAGCCTCGCGGGAGCCCCTCGAGAACGCATCGGAGCACGTCGCCGGTCGTTTTCCCGAGCGAGTCCACGAACACTCGCGTGATATTGGTCTGTGTCTCGAGGTGGTTGACTGCGTTCCGTGCGAGCAGTGTCTTTCCCACACCACTGGGTCCGGAAATCAGAACGTCCGATGCTCGGGGGTGTGTCGTGGTAAAGCGTCGGAGTAACTGCTCGGTTTCGGCCTCCCGATGCAACGGATCTGGCGGCAAAAAAGAATCGTCAAAGACCCGTGTATCAGCGATCATACCAATCTGGTCTGTTTGATAGATTATAAAGGCTGCTTGTAATTCCGAAAGTGAAGCGAGAAACAATGGAGTTGCAACCACTCGAGCAGGAACTGGTCTCGCCAGTAGCCAGTTTTTGAAAGCGGTGGCTGCCATCAGGTTCATGCGGGTTCCCGCCAATGTTCTCGGTCGACTAGCGATACTCTCCGCACCGAATCTCGCCAGTCGGTTCTTCTTCCCGAAGCCCGTCGTTCAAATCGACGTTTTGCTTTTGATTCCTTGGGACTCGGTGTCTAGGTCGAGTACGTCCCGCATGTTAGGGCCCTCTGTAGAACGACACCGGGTTTCCGGTGACGATCGCCGCCGGCGCCTCGAGTTCGACGTCGTCAACCTGCTCGTGACCAACGACACACCAGCGCCCGTCGCGACGTTCCTCAACGATCCGATCGTACTCGCCGAAGCCGGCGGGTTCGAGGCGAATACGTCGCGGATTGCCCTCGCGAGGAGTGTACCGTAGCGTGATCGAGCTGTCGGCGTTCATCGCGACCACCGCGGTTCGCCTTCAACCCACATTCCGAGGACGTCGTCGACGTCGTCGAGGTCGACCCACGCCGGGACCGGCTCGCGCCCTGTCTCGAACTTGACTCGTTTGATGTGTTTGCATTCTCTCCCGCGGTACTTGTGGTCGGGACAGAGGCACCGCGCTCCACTAGGCGCCTCGAGGTCGACGATGTACTCCGATTCGCTCGTCACTTCGTACATACCCTTGGCGCCGCGAACGATCCCGACCGAGCTCATGACGGTCATGGGTTCTGTGAGAGCGCGCGCCGCGACCTCGTCGATAATCTCGATCTCGTCGGTCGTGGTTTGCGTGACCGCCATCAGCGAACCACCTCACGGGCCATCGTAGGGACCGCCGAGGCTGCCATCAACGCGAGCCCGCTAACGATCAGGGCCGCCTCGAGCGTCATTCGCGATCGCCCTCGCCATCGCAGTCCTCGGGCCCGGCAACAACGCGGGCCTCCTCGAGGAGCTCGATGTCCCGCTGGGCCTCGCGCTCGAGCTTGCGCTCGCGAACTGGGGAGATACCGGGGCCGCTCGGGAGCCCGTGTGGTGTCGGTTCGGAGCCGTCTGTCAGGTCGGCCGCGAACTCTCGGAGCGACTGTACTTCCTCGTCCTCAAGGCTCTCGGTACGCTCGATGAGGTCGACCATACCCTGCATGTCAGAACCCCTCCGGCGCGCGGTGGGTCGTGAACGCCCAGCCTCGCTTGTACTCGACGTACTCGCACCACGCTGCCAGCGGCCGACCGTCGAGTTCTTCGACGTGCTCGGGCTCACCGCTGACGTCGTCGGTCTCGAGGTCGAAGCCCTCGCTGACGGGGAACACCCTGATCGTGTCCGTCGCAGGGTAGTGTAGGTGGGCGCAGTTCTCCTCGTCGACACCCACGACGAAGCCGATCTTCGCCGCCAGGCCGCCGATCGTTTCTTCCGAAACGCTTTCGTTCGCAGCTATCTGAGATTGCATTGGTCTTCTCCAAGACCGAGGTCGGGTGCTCTAACACCCGGCCGAGATGTTCCCGGCCACCCTCGATCTCTACTCAATAGTATATTGGCCAGTACCTTAGTTATTACGTTACGTTTATTCGAGTCATGATTCGTTGATACCGACCGTAATAGTATTATTATGGAGCGTCATATTTACGGCTATGATGAGTGCAGTAACTGGCAACGTGACTCTCGAAACCGATGATCTGAACCCAACAGATCAGGCAATCTTAGAGGAACTTCACAAAGGTCGATGCACACCGGCGTTCGTAGCCGAGAAACATAGCTATTCGAGTGGGAATGTCCGAAACCGGATGACCCATCTCGCGAGTCATGATCACGTTGAAGGGGTCGGTGGTGGTCTCTACGAGCTCGTTGACGACCCTCGAGAGGATGTCGAGGCCGAGCCTGATCCCGAAGCGCTCCAGGAGCGAGTCGACGAGCTCGAGGCAGACCTCCAGGAGGCTCGCGAGAACGTCGAGTATTACAAGAGCGAACTCAGCGACTGTCGATCGCAGCTCGAGGACGTCCCGGATCGCCAGCAGATCGCCTACGCTATCTCGGAACTCGAGACGGCCTGTGAGCGCGGTGACGGGAACGGCGTCGAAAGCGCCCTCGGACGGCTGCGAGAAGCAGCGGGGTTAGACGATGAGTGACAGATATCAGACAGACGTTACGAGCGCGAGCGGTACTGAGAACGGAGGCGATCGGGGTGACTGAGTGTCGGCGCTGCGGAACCGAGACGTCGCGACGAACGCTCAAGGACCTCTCACCCAGCTCGAAACTCATCTACAAAGTCCTCGAACACGAGGGGGAACTCACACAACAGGAGATTATAGACGAGACACGGTTGAGTCCCCGAACCACCCGCGGCGGGATCAAGCCGCTCCAAGACCATGACCTGATCGACAGCCGTACCTACCTCCCCGACGCCAGACAGTCAATATACTACATAGTAGGTGACCCCGATGACTGAGTGCCGGCGCTGTGGAACCGAGACATCGCGACGGACGCTCGAGGACGAGCCGCTGTGCGAGAGTTGTGGCGAGTGGCGCGAAGAGCACGAGCAGTCTCGCGACGTCGATCAGCACTCACTCGGGGAGTGGGACTCCTAGCCCCCACACCCCGTATGCAAAGTGAAAACACACCTTCAATTCTCTAGCCGGAAGGCCGACGTAGTCCGCGACGGAACCCGACTGTATGACCGACGACAACGCTGCCAAGACCTACGAGTGTCCGTCTCCCGACTGCTCGAGGACGTTCGGTGCGATTCCGGAGCTTACCGAACACATCAACACCGACCACCCTGGAGAGTACCAGCGCGAAGACTGGCCGGACACGCCGGCTGGTCGGGCGTCGCGACGCGATCGTGCCAGCAACGGAGACGAAGAAGAGTAACTGTCCGCACCTTTATATCAGAAACCGCGGCCAGTACCAGCGATGCCTCTACGCGATCATGAGGACGACCTGCTGATCGCAGTCGCACTGACCCGCCTCTTGGTTGACTTCGAAGAAGCCGATCCCGAGCTCGCCGAGCAGGCCTGGCAGCTGGCCGCCGATCGACTCCTGGAGTACGATCTCGAGCTTAGCGAGGCAGTCCGCGAACTACTGTTGTAGAACAGGCACTCCAGGAAACGGAGGGCCGGATCGCGCCGTAACTTCCCTTGTCACACGCCCCCTGCAAAAATAAGTCTAGAGTACGATGGGATAAGTCTTCTCACTTAACCGAATTAAACGTTTCACACTCAACGAAGAGGCCCAAGAGAGAGAGCCAAAGCAACCGCTCCAAAATCGCCGGAGCAACGCTATCGCCGTGAGAGAAACAGCTACTCGAGATCCTCGAGTTCGGGGCAGTTGTCGCCCGTCCAGACACCGAATCGACGGACGTACTTGCTCTGTTCCTTCGGGCTACCCCACCGACCGCCGAAGTAGAAGTGCCAGCGCCACTCGTGGACGACCTTATGGTCGTGATCCTCGTCGACGAACTGGTAGTCGTCGTGATCGCGAGGACGACCTGTTGATCGCCGTCGCACTGACCCGCCTATCCGTCGACTTCGAGCAGGCCGGTCCCGAGCTCGCCGAACAGGCCTGGCAGCTCGCGCTGATCGACTCCTGGAGAACAACCTCGGTCTCCCAAAGATGGGCAGAGGTACTCGGAAACAGGGAACCGCGTCTGAACCCTGTTTCCGTGGCATCCTGGCTGGGTCACCGAGTCTGTCAATGGTGGCGCCGTCGAACAGCCCTCGGAGCGCACCAGCCACCATCATATGGTTAGTTTCAATATTAATATCTATCTATTTCTTGTGGAATACTTGTGTTACTTGAAATCGGTAGGTCCCAGGAAAGGTCACCTACCGTTTTTGGCTGTCCGATGAGCTATCCACGGGTCGGAGGCAGGGGTTAAACGGGCCGATGTCACAGTGACACGTCGATACCTCCGACATCTCCGATTCGTTGCTAAAACTACTAATAGCTTTCTCAGAATAGTAGAAAAGAACAAATCTACAAATATCTGTAAAAACCTCTACGTGAGAATCGAACACAGGCAGGTGTGTAGGAAGCCAGGGGGGGGAGGCTGGCTTCCTTTGAGGCACGCGCCGATAGTCGGGTTGGTGAGTAGACACCAACCCACTGATTCCAAGGCGATTAGGCAGGTCGGTGGTGTTACGCTCGCTGGGGGGTAGCGTTGGAGCGCGTTGACACCCGCCGACCGTTTAGTAGTCCTCGATGCCCTGCCTAATAATTTTTCACTAGTTGTAGTGATTTAGGATATATAGATATATAGCAAATATATCTGCAGAGTGAACACGAAACCTCACCCGGTCGCGATCTCCTACTCGAGAGGAGGGAGTACTCGATATGAGTGGCCGGAGGCATTTAGCGTGCTGAGAGTGAACGTGAGGAGTCACGTAATGCCCCGGCCACTTGTTATTTCACCCTCATACCACTAATAATTTCTCACCCAAGCTAAAACTCAAGTCTAAATTATAGGTTGTGTTTTTACTTTCCGCCAGTGACATCTGTAGGAAAGTCCAGGAAGGGGGACTCTCCTAGATGTCCACGAGGGATGTCGGTATGGTTTGTGAACGGAGAGGAGTTCAGGCAACCACACCGACACCCATAGTTGAGGGGCCGGTGTATTGGATTTTTTGGAAACATGTTTGAATCTCTCATTAAGCTGGTTTTCGCCGCCGTAACATTGTAGTGTCGCCACTAGTTGCCCGCAAGCGTGATCTAAAGCGACCGCATACGCTTCGAGAGAAACAGCTACTTGAGGCCCTCGAGCTCGGGGCAGTTGTCTCCCGTCCAGACTCCGAATCGACGGACGTACTTGCTCTGCTCCTTCGGTGAGCCCCACCGACCGCCGAAGTAGAAGTGCCAGCGCCACTCGTGGACGCCCTTGTGGCCATGATCTCCGTCGACGAACTGGTAGTCGTCGCGATCGAACGCCTTGCGGCCGTTGATCCATGCCGCGATCCGTGAGTCGAACTCACCGGGCTCGCCCATCTCGTAGCGCTCGTCGATCGTCACCCACTCGCCCTTGCTCGCGCCACGCTTCCAGGAATGCATGTGGCCGTAATCCTTCGAGGCACCGGTCACATCGTAAACTTGCTTTCCGAGCGGGATGTCTGACCCGTCCTCGGTCGCATCGTTCGGTCCGTGGGTCGTCGCATACCCACGGGCTGACCACGCTTCACCGGGATTGTGACTCCCGCCAGCTGTACCTCCACCTCGGTGATCAGCAGGGCCGGGAAGCTTCGTCCCGCCGTGATTCATGCTCTGGTGGAACTCGAAGTGCGTCGGGAAGTAGATCTGATACCGGAAGTGGACGACGTCTGGCTCATGCCCGACCAGATCCTCGAGCTCCCAGCGGGTTTCGAGGGAATAGTGCTGCGGCTTCCCCTCCTGGCAGTCGATGCTCGCGACAGGACGCATTCCGCCAGCCGGATCATCCGCAACGTTGGCGTTCTCGTCAGCTGCGATCTTGGGTAAAATTCGATATCACGGTAGTCGGGCTCGGGCTCGCCGATCCCCTCAGCGAGGCTCCCGCGAATTCGATCGATGTTATAAATGTAGCTCTCGATCTTCGAGTCGTCGCCGGGTGAGTAGCTCCCGTTGATGACCGTCAAGCCGTCACCCTCGTAGGGACAGCTCGCCTCAACACGGTAACGAACGTACTGTTCATCCTCGTCGTCGAGCAGGATCCGATACTCCTGACCCTCTCTACGGTCAGAGAGCATTATCTGAGACTGTCTTCTCGGTGATCAAGCGCACGCTCGGCGATGCCGTGCGTGCGCGATCCTGGTATCGAGAGTTCCGTGAAATCGTCCTGATGTGTGTCGTCTACAATATCAAGCGTGCTGCGAGCTAGGCAAATCCAACGCCGTATGGCGATTCACCACAGCCGCAGAGAGGGTATTTTCGAATCAGTTAGTAATTGGCGGTGAGATCTCTGCAGGGTCCATCATCGATCTACACGTTTCAGCCCAGCCCGAACGATGACGCTTCCAACGAACAGAGCTATCGCACCGGTGACCGTCCACTCCACTGATCTTCCAGTTATTGGTTCGCAGTCTCCGACGCACAAAATAGGGTCAATCTGGATGATTCCGAGGCCCTGGACTACCCATAATGTCCCGAGAAGTGTTATGGTGGCGCCGAAGATCGTCAGTACAGTCGCTTTCGCGTTCCACATGTGGATATTCCGAGCCTCCATCAGAGAGGGAGAAGTGCCGTGTGTCCTCGGGTTTAACGCTGAGCATGCACGCACTGTTTATAACCTGCTACACTATTACTCCGTATGATTGCGGTAAGAGCACTTTATCTGGAACACGATTCGCGACAGACCGAACAGTACGGCCAGGTACGCGAATATTGACGATAATGAGATACATAACTGTCGTCATAGCTTTGGAAGACTACATTCAGTCGAAGAACGATCAACAGATGCAGAGAGGTATCAACGATCCAAGAGAGGTCTGGATCGATGGTACGCTCGTAGCGACACAGGAAGCGATACATTATCTCAATCTTCTTGATGATGGGACCGTTGTCGGGGTCGCCCGATTCAGAGGCGATGCTGATCGGCTTGCAACGATAGAAGACGAGACCCCAGAGGTCATCGCTTGCACTGTGACAGGCGGTGAGACGTGGCTGGCGTATATGCACTACAAGCCTGGCGAGCTTGAAACAGCTATTCTCGAACGTATCGATGCCGAAGCCATTAGTATCGATTGGCCGATGAGGGAGACCGTTGATGGGCTGGAAGTCACGCTCTTCGGCGAGGATGCAGGCCTCCAGCACCTGATCGCTGGCTTCCCTGACGAAGTAGACGTGACTCTCGAACGCGCAGGAGAGTATCAGTCGGACATGGGTGACCCAGCGGGACAACTCACCGACCGACAACAAGAAATCCTCCGGACAGCACTCACCGCAGGATACTACGATATCCCTCGTCGTGCAACACAACGCGATTTAGCGGTGGAACTTGGACTTTCAAGGGGAACGATTGGGGATCACCTTCGGCGAGCAGAAGCAAAGATTATCCGGTCGGTAATTGTGTGAAGCAAGTCTCATCTCATCCATGTCTATCCCTCTGATCCCTTGCTAGACTGTGACTAGTCAGTGGCCGATACACGCTGTGTATTTAGACGGGTCTCCAAACATGTCTATTATAATAGGGTATGGTCGCGTTAGATTCGCACATCTACGTAGCTGGAAGTTCACTGAAATAGAGGTGAAAGCAATCCCATGAGAATAGCTCTATGATACGGTCTCACAGAAAGTAAGCATAGCTCAGCGAACGGCGCTTCGCTCTCCCGATTCAAACACACCCCTGGAAAAACGAACCTTCTGGTGGTCAACACCTCATGGTGCAACGCCGATTTCGATTCAAACAACATCATAGCACTCGGCTTGAGGGACGGTTCTCGAGCAAACCTCATGAGTCGGACCCCAGAGCAACCAGAACCCCATAGCAAAAACGAATACAACCTCATGGGAGCGACGGACCGACGCGGGTCTCGACCTCTCGGAAGGATCGCGCGGACGCACATAACGATGCCCGGTGGGCGAGCCTCGGTTCAACACCTATGAGAATCCTGCGACTGACCAAACCACGGATCGTCTAATAGCTGTTTCGTCGTCGATAGTG
>NZ_JAAVUO010000028.1:0-45087 GCF_012163165.1 Natronococcus sp. JC468 | reverse complement strand
TGTAGTGAGCGTGGGGGGGGGGGCCGTGGGAACGTGGCGGGGCGGGGCCGCCCACGCCGACGCCGCCTCCGCCGACGCCGATCCCGCGGCCGCCGCCGCCGCCGCGGACGCCGTCGGCGGCGAGGCCGTTCCCCTCGAGAGCGACGCGACCTACGACGTCGTCTGTATCGCGGTGCCGCTCTCCCACGCCGCCGGGGCGATCGCCGACCACGCCTCGCGGGCCGACGCGGCGATCGTCGACGTCTCGGGGGCGATGGTCGACCCGCTGGCGGCGATGGCCCGCCACGCGCCCGCTCTCGAGCGCGCGAGCCTCCACCCGCTCTTTGCCCCCGAGCGGGCGCCGGGATCGATCGCCGTCGTCCGCGAGGACGCGGGACTGACGATCGAGACGCTGCTGGCGACCCTCGAGGACCGGGGCAACGACCTCGTCGAGACGACCCCGGAAGAACACGACGAGGCGATGGAGACGGTCCAGTCGGCGACCCACGCCGCCGTCCTCGCCTTCGCGCTGGCGGCCGAGTCGGTTCCCGAGGGGTTCGAGACGCCGATCTACGAGGAGCTGCGCGCGCTCGCGACGCGGGTGACCGCGGGGACGCCGCGGGTCTACGCCGACATCCAGGAAACGTTCGCGGGCGCCGAGGCCGTCGCCGACGCCGCCCGGGAACTCGCCGATGCCGACCACGACGAGTTCGAGTCGCTGTACGCCGAGGCTGCACGCAAGCTACGCGAGGAGGGTGATCAGGAATGACCGACCAACGCGAGGCGATCCGTTCGAACGCGAAGTACCTGCGAAACGTCCGCCCGATCGACCCCGAAGAGATCTGCGACTACGTCGAGGGCTCGCCCCACCCGGCGGTCGTCCGCCAGCACCTCCGCGAGGACGCCGTCTCGCTCGGCCTGCGCGAACGCGAGGACGGCACCTTCGTCCCCGTCGGCGACGAGCCCGTGCGCCCGCGACGCGGCCCCGTCGAACGCTTCCCCGCTCGCTACGAGGAGCGACTCGAGGACTTCCTCGTCGAGCGCTACGGGGTGGACTGGCACCGGGACGGGACGGGCCAGCTCCTGCGGTCGACGATCAGGCGGTTCAAGTCCCGCTACCTCGAGGGCCGTCCCGTCGAGTACGACGACGACGTCGCCGCGGGCTACGCGATCTATCACCTGCCGGGCTACTACGCCGCCGTCCAGTACGCGCTGGACGACCTGGCCGAACGGGGGCTGCTCGGGCGGGAGCTGCGCGTGCTCGACGTCGGCGCCGGCGTCGGCGGTCCCGCGCTCGGACTCTGTGACTACCTCCCGGACGACGCCGTCGTCGACTACCACGCGATCGAACCCAGCGCGGCCGCCGACGTCCTCGAGGGGCTGCTCGCGGAGACGGGCCGAAACGTCCACCCGACGATCCACCGCGACCCCGTCGAGGACGTCGACCTCGGCGCGCTCGGCGACGGCGAGGGGTTCGACCTCGTGCTCGCCTGCAACGTCCTGAGCGAGCTCGCCGATCCCGAGGCGGTCGCCCGCTCGGCGCTCGGCGCACTCGCGTCCGACGGCACGTTCCTCGGAATGGCACCCGCGGACAAGAACACGAGCGTCGAGCTCCGGGCGCTCGAACGGGAGCTCGAGGGGACAACCGTTGCGGCCGACGCAGTCGGCGGGTCGGCCCGCGAGGTAACCGTCTACGGCCCGACGGTTCGGCTCTGGCCGGACGCGACGCCGACCGATCGCGGCTGGTCGTTCGACGCCCGGCCCGACCTGGCGGTGCCGTCGTTCCAGCGTAGACTCGACGAGGCGACGCCGGCGGACGACGCCGACCACGCCCCCGGCGAGTTCGTCAACGTCGACGTGCAGTTCTCCTACTCGCAGCTCCGTCTGGACGGGACGCGTCGGATCGAGATCTCCCTCGAGACCGGCGACTGGGCGAGGATGGCCGAGACCGAGCGCCACGTCACCAACCGGATCGACCTGGCCGCAGCGAAGCTCAGCCGCTCACTGTCGGCCGACGGGGCGAATCCGCTGTTCAAGATCAGCGACGGCAGCGAGGCCGTTGATCACTACGCCGTGCTCACCCGGGAGAGCGCCCTGAACCGCCCGCTGCTCGAGGCCGACTACGGCGAGGTGCTCACCTTCGAGGGCGTCCTCGCGCTGTGGAACGACGACGAGGGGGCGTACAACCTGGTCGTCGACGAGGAGACGATCGTCGACCGGATCGGCTGAGACGGTTTGCTCGTTCCGGAGTCCTTTTCGCACCTCCGTTCGACGGTGTCGACATGAGCGAGCCTCTCGAGATCCTGCTGACCAACGACGACGGGATCGACAGCACGGGGATCCGGGCGCTCCACGACGCCCTCGCCGAGCACGCGAACGTGACCGTCGTCGCGCCCGCGACCGACCAGAGCGCCTGCGGGCGGTCGATCTCCCACGCGGTCGACGTCCGGGAGCACGACCTCGGCTACGCCCTCGAGGGAACGCCCGCCGACTGCGTCGTCGCCGGACTCGCCGAGCTGGGACCCGAGCCCGACCTCGTCGTCGCGGGCTGTAACGAGGGCGCCAACCTCGGCGAGTACGTCCTCGGGCGGTCGGGGACGATCAGCGCGGCCGTCGAGGCCGCCTTCTTCGACGTTCCCGCCATCGCGACCTCGATGTACGTCCCACTCGACGGGACCTCCCTCGAGGAGGTCGACCTCGAGCCCGCCGACTTCGCGGAGGCGACCCGCGTAACCTCCTACCTCGCCGACCACGCCCTCGAGGCGGGCGTTTTCGACCACGCGGCGTACTTAAACGTCAACGTCCCGCTTCCGGACGCCGATCCGGCGCCGATCGAGATCACCCGCCCGTCGAAGCGCTACGAGATGGACGCCGAGCGAAACGGCGACGCCGTTCACCTCACCGACCGAATCTGGGAATCGATGGATCCCGAGACGATCCCGGATCCCGAGGGGACCGATCGCCGGGCCGTCGCCGAGGGCCGAATCAGCGTCTCGCCGCTGACGGCGCCACACTCGACGAACCACCACGACGCCCTCGAGGCGCTGGCCGAGACCTACCTCGAGACGGTCGCCACCGACGACTGATTCCGCGTCCTCGCCGCGTCGCCCGAGTCGACGGCATCGACGACCTCGACCGCGGTGAACGAAGCGTTCGATCGGACTCCTCGAGTGGCGTCGACTTGCGCGTCGCAAGGGCGTCGCTATTCTACGGGGCTCGCGTGGACACAAACCGAACTCGACAACGGGCCAAGTATATAAACAACCGAACACAAGTACAAGGTAGACCGACGGCCAAGCAGCGATACTCTCAGCGGAGGAGATCATAGATGGTATTTAATACGCTCTGGACACGGCTCTCGTCGCTCTGGTCGGGGGACTCCACCGACGACGACGCCGACGCCGACTCCGGGACGGAGGCGGCGACAGAATCGACCGAGGAACAGCACAACGAAACGTTAAGCTACGCCGAACGGATCGAGTACGGAACCGACGACCGACAGCTTCCGGACGACGACAAGGTGCTCCGGTTGCTGGTCAAACGCGGCGGCCGCGTCGACGAGTCGACCGTCCTCGAGGAAACCGACTGGTCGGAAGAGCACCTGCGCGAGGTCGTCGAACGGATGGAAGCGGACGATCAAGTCAGCGCGATCACCGTCGGACAAAAGCGCGTGATCTGTCGGCGCGGATTCGAGCCGAAGGGCTACCGTTCTCACCTCAACGAGTGACGGCCGTTCGATGTGCCAGTACGCTCTCGACGTCTCGAACTGCTGACCGCTCTCGAGCCCCGCAGGCCGTCACCGGTCCATCTTCGGTAGCTGACCCGTCGTAACCGATACCAGTTACCTTAACACGGCAACACCTAACAAGCCTCGGGGCGAATGTACGTAACATACGTTACAATGACCGAGATCGGCGGATTCCAAGACAACGTCGCACGCATCGACCTCGGCGAGGGCGAGGTAAACTACGAGGGGATCGACGAGGAGGACGCACGGAAGTATATCGGCGCGCGCGGACTGGGGGTGAAGTACGTTTTCGAACAGGGAACGGATGTCGACCCGCTCGGGCCGGACAACCTGCTGGCGTTCATGAACGGCCCGCTGTCGGGTACGCAGGTAACCATGAGCGGTCGGATCGCCATCTGTACCAAATCGCCGCTGACCGGGACGGTCACGGATAGCCATCACGGCGGCTGGTCGGGCGCCCGACTGAAGTGGGCCGGCTTCGACGGCCTGCTGTTCGAGGGTCAGGCCGACGACCCGGTCTACGCCTACGTCGAGGACGGCGAGGTCGAACTCCGGGACGCCTCACATCTCTGGGGGAAGGGCGTCCACGAGACCCGCGACACGATCGAGGAGGAGGTCGACGGCCAGTACGGCAAGAACCTCTCGATCATGGCGATCGGTGACGGCGGCGAGAACGGGGTTCGGTACGCCTGTATCATGAACGAGGACGACCGGGCCTCCGGACGGGGCGGCACGGGCTGTGTCGCCGGCTCGAAGAACCTCAAGGCGGTCGTCATCAAGTCCAACACGAAGATGCCCCAGCCCGCCGACCCCGAGACGTTCAAGGAGGGTCACCAGCAGGCGATGCAGGCGATCACCGAGTCCGACGTCACCGCGCCCAACGAGGGCGGGCTCTCGATGTACGGGACCAACGTCCTGATGAACATCACCGAGGAGATGGACGGTCACCCGACCAAAAACGGCGAGTACACCTCCTCGCGGTCCTACAACGAGGCCGAGCAGGGCGGCGAGGAGGTCCTCGACGCCGAGCGCATCAGCGGCGAGAACGTCCGCGAGAACATCCTCGTCGACGAGCCGACCTGTCACTCCTGTCCCGTCGCCTGCAAGAAGGAAGTCGAGGTCGACGTGATGCACAAAGGCGAGGAGATGAACGTCCGGATGGAGTCGTTCGAGTACGAGTCCGCCTGGGCGCTCGGAACGAACTCGCTGAACGACGACCGCGACAAGATCGCGGTGATGATCGATCGCTGTAACGACATGGGGATCGACACCATCGAGGCGGGCAACATCATGGCGATGGCGATGGACGCCACCGAGGAAGGCTACCTCGACGACCTCGAGGAGGGCCTCGAGTGGGGCGACGCCGAGGAGATGATCGAGATGATCGAGCGCATCGCCAACCGCGACGGCGAGTTGCCGGACCTGCTCGCGGAGGGCCAGGCCCGCTTCGCCGACGCCGTCGACGCCCACGACTGCCGCCTCGACGTCAAGGGCCAGGCGATCGCGGCCTACGACCCCCGCTGCATGAAGGGGATGGGGATCGGCTACGCCACCTCGAACCGCGGCGCCTGCCACCTTCGGGGCTACACCCCCGCCGCCGAGATCCTCGGCATCCCGGAGAAGGTCGACCCCTACGAGCACGAGGGTAAGGGCGAACTCACCGCCGAGTTCCAGGACCTCCACGCCATCTCCGACTCGTTCGACATCTGCAAGTTCAACGCCTTCGCCGAGGGGATCGAGGAGTACGTCGCCCAGTACAACGGGATGACCGGCTTCGACGTCACCGAGGACGAACTGATGGAAACCGGCGAGCGCATCTACAACCTCGAGCGGTACTACAACAACCTCGTCGGCTTCGACGGCGACGACGACTCCCTGCCCGAGATCTTCCTCGAGGAGGGCGAGACGCCCGGCCAGGGCGCAAGCGAGGGCGAGTTCTGCGAGCTCGAGGAGATGAAAGACGAGTACTACGAGCACCGCGGCTGGGTCGACGGCGTCGTCCCCGACGAGAAACTCGAGGAACTCGAGATCGAGATCGGACCCGGAACCGGCGTCAGCGCCGGTGACAGCGGGGCCGCGGCACCGAGCGACGACTGAGACCGACGATCGGAACGTTCGCCGTCGACGATTTTTGCGATCCGTCACCGACCGATGACCGACCCCGAACCCGAACTACCGCGTCTCGCCGAACTCGACCAGTTAGCTGAGCGACTGCTCGAGCACGCCGCCGCCGAACTCGAGCCCGCCCGGACGACCCTCGAGCTGACGGGGTACGCCGACGGCGACTACGAGCTCCGGGCGTTCGAGACGGTCTCGCTTCGCTCGGGCCCCGACGGCGAGGACGTCTGGGAACGCATCGAGATCCGGTACAACCCTCGGCTCGAGTGGATCCAGCGCTGTCACTACTGCGAGAGCGATCGGGGCCGGTTCGACGAAACGGTAACCGACCTCGAGGCCTATCCGGATCCGACGTCGATCGCCAATCTCGACGAGTGAGGCGGTCCGACTCCGAGCCGGCGTCTCCTCACTGACTCGACGGTAGAACGTCGCGGTGACGGCTCGAGGGCCGACGATCGACGGCGGTGCGATCACGGTCGCCGGACGGGGCTCGTCCGTCGATCGCGGTCGATCGAACGGTGTCGATCCGCCCGGCCGGCGAACCGCCGCACTCGAGTACGAAAGAAATCGTCCGGTTCGGCTACTCGTCGTCCGGATCCTCGGGCGCTCCGTAGACCGTTTCTCCGCTGCGATCGGTCCCCGACGATTCGTCGCCGGAACCTTCCTCCGGGTTTTCCTCGGTTGTCTCGTCTGCGGGGTCTTGCTCGGTGTCGTCTTCGGGCGTCTCGGCTGCCGTATCCTGCCCGGACTCGTCTTCGGACGCCTCGTCTGTAGCGTCCTGTTCGGAGTCTCCGGCCGACTCGTCTGTCGTCTCTTCCTCGGAGTCGCCCTCGCGCGTTTCGTCCTCAATCCCGTCTCCGGCGCCCGCCTCGCGGTCGTCTTCGCAGACGATTCGGCCGCGAAGCTCGCCCGTCGGATACGATTCAGTGGCCACGCTGACGTACACCTCGCCCGCGGCCAACTCGGTCGCGACCGCCTCGAGGTCCGACCGATCGAACGCTCCGAGGAGATCCTCGAGAGTGAGCGTCCCCTCCGCGAGCGTGCCGTCGAACCGACCCTCGATGCGATCGGCCGTCCCCGCTCGGGGATAGAGCTGGACGAGACCGCGACCCTCGCCGTCGTCGTTCCCGGAGCGGATCCTGACCGCGATGGGATCGCAGAGCCACTCGACGTCGATCGCGTAGTGGACGGTCCGCGCCTCGAGGTCGATCTCGAACGCGGCGGTTCCGCAGGCGTTCGTCTCGACCTCGTAGGGAACGACCGCGTCGGTCAGCGTCGCCGAAAACGTCGTCGGGAGATCCTCGAGGACGGCGTCCTCGTCGCGACCGTCGGCGTCCGCGCCGCCGATTCCCGTCGCGAGTCCGCCGCCGATCGTTGCGCCCGCCGTCTGTAGCACCCGTCGTCTGGATCGCAGATAGTCACTCATGCGTCGTTGAAGTACTCGACCGAGAATATTTCCACTAACCCGATAAATTCATTTTACGGAATAGTTTAAATTTCATAAAATCTAATATCAGGAGTCATAGAATCGGTCCGGAGCGCGGGACGGCGAGTCTACCGACTGGAGCAACAGCGCGGACGGAACGACGTGAACTCGCTCGAGACGGGATTCGGGGTACGAGTCGGAACACGCAGATCTCGACGCTAAGTAGCGCTCGAGGTGAACGAATATTGGTTCGTCGAGACTGAGCAAAACGGGAGGTTTGCGAGGGACGGCGAGTCGACTGACTGGAGCGAACGAAGTGAACGGAAGGAAGTGGACTCGCCGGGATGTTGAACTACGCCCAGACGTTCCGAGTCGCTCGCTGCGCTCGCTTCCCGGGCTGGGACTGGTCTCGTTCAAATCCCGCTCGTATCACGAATTTACGGCTCGAGAGTTGCTCGCCGCAAAATTAGTGGACTCGCCGGGATTTGAACCCGGGGCCTCTCCCATGCCAAGGGAGTGATCTACCACTGATCTACGAGCCCTCGCCTGCACTCCTCACTTTCGTACACACCGGTATAAACCCCTCGATATCGGGCGACAGCGGCGGGGAAGGACACGGTGTGTGGTCTCGAGCCACGTCGTCCGGTTCGATCCGGTTCTTCCTCGTGACTCCCGAACGACTCGCGTCCCCGGGTCCTCGAATCGCGGGCGGGCGCCGTCGTCAATGATAAAAGATTAGGCAGATACTGCCTTTGGGTGTGAATGTACCCCATGAAAACGCCAATGCGGACCACGGACTTCCTCGACCGAGCGGTCGACCTCTACAACGACGTGACGGGGATCGTCGCCCACGACGGCACCGAGTACACCTACGCGGAGGTCGACGAGCGGGTGAACCGACTGGCGCACGCCCTCGAGGAGAGCGGGGTCGGACAGGGCGACCGGGTCGCGCTGCTGGCGCCGAACACCCACTACTTCATCGAGACGCTGTACGCGACGAACAAGCTGGGGGCGGTGTTCGTCCCGCTGAACTACCGCCTGACGCCCGGCGAGTACGAGTACATCCTCGGGGACTGCGAGGCGAACACGCTGATCGCCGACTACGACTACGCCGACAAGATCGAGCCGATCCGCGATTCGATCCCCGCCGAGACGTTCGTCGGCTACCGGGCCGACGAGATCGAGGGGGAGTGGACCGACTACGAGGCGTTCCTCGAGGGCCACTCCGCCGACGAACCCGACCGACCCGACATCGACGAGGACGACGACGCCAGTATCAACTACACCTCGGGAACGACGGGCGATCCGAAGGGTGTCGTCCGGACCCACCGCACCGAACACTGGCACGCCCTCGTGTTGAACCAGCACATGGAGATCCGCGACGACGACAACTACCTCTGGACGCTGCCGATGTTCCACTGCAACGGCTGGGGCCACACCTACGCGATCACGGGCACCGGCGGGACCCACGTCTGTCAGCGCACGTTCGACGCCGAGGGCGTCTTCGACCGCGTCCGGGAGTACGACGTCACGTTCATGTGCGGCGCGCCGACGGTGCTGAACGCGCTGATCCAGTACCACGAGGAGAACGACGTCGAGACGACCGGCGACCGCGACGTGCGGATCGCGACCGCCGGCAGCGCGCCCGCGACCGCGACCATCGAGACCGTCGAGGACGAGTTCGACTGGCGGATCATCCACATCTACGGCCTCACGGAGACGGCGCCGATCATCACGACCAGCAACTCGCCGCGCCGTCTCGCCCAGCGCGGCCGCGAGCTCAAGGTCAAGCAGGGCGCCGAGACGCTCTGTACCGACGTCAGGGTCGTCGACGAGGACGGCGCGGACGTCCCCCGTGACGGGGGAACGATCGGCGAGATCGTCGTCCGGGGCAACCAGGTGATGGATCGCTACCTCAACAAACCCGAGGAGACCGAGCGAGCCTTCAACGAGCGCCTCGAGGGCTACTTCCACACCGGCGACCTCGCGACGATCGACGAGGACGGGATGGTCGCGATCCAGGACCGCAAGAAGGACATCATCATCTCCGGCGGGGAGAACATCTCGAGCATCGAACTCGAGGACGTCCTCTACGACCACCCGGACGTCCAGAAGGCGGCGGTGATCCCCGTCCCCAGCGAGCAGTGGGGCGAGACGCCGAAGGCGCTGATCGTCCCCCGCGCGGACGCCGAGCCGACCGAGGACGAGATCGTCGAGTTCGTCACGGACCACCTCGCAGGCTACAAGAAGCCCACCAGCGTCGAGATCGTCGACGACCTGCCCGAGACGGCGACGGGGAAGGTCCAGAAGTACGAACTCCGCGAGGAGTACTGGGACGACGCCGAGCGCCGCGTCGGCCAACAGTAGACCGGAGGCTTCGGCCGTTGGGGCGCCGAGTTTCGGTTTTGGCACCGATTGACTCATCCGCAAGGAGTATAATGAACGATACTCAAGGACCTCGTATATGGAGGTTCCGCTCCTCGTAACAGACTTTCTCGACCGGGCGCGCAAGTACTACGGCGACGAGGAGGCCGTCGTCGCCACGACGGGTGAACGCTACACCTACGACGAGTTCGGCGACCGCGCCGACAGGCTCTCGGCGGTACTCCAGGAGCGGGGCATCGAGAAGGGCAATCGCGTCGCGGTGCTCGACCCGAACACCCACTATCATCTCGAGGCCGCGTACGGAATCATGCAGCTCGGGGCGATCCACACGCCGCTGAACTACCGGCTGACGCCCGAGGACTACGAGTACATGCTCTCGGACGCGGGCGTCGACGCCGTCGTCGCGGACGACGAGTACGCCCACAAGATCGACGCCGTCCGCGAGGAGGTGCCGACGGAGACCTTTATCGCGACCGACGCCGACGCGCTCGAGGACTGCGAGGGCGAGTGGGAGGACTTCGAGGACCTGATCGCCGAAACCGATCCCGACTACGACCGCCCCGAGATGAGCGAGGACGACGTCATCACGATCAACTACACCTCGGGGACGACGGGTGACCCGAAGGGCGTCATGCGGACTCACCGTACCGAGTCGCTGCACGCCCAGCTGGTGACGATCCACCACGAGATCCGCGACGACGACGTCTACCTCTGGACGCTGCCGATGTTTCACGTCAACGGCTGGGGGCACATCTACGCGATCACGGGGATGGGCGCGAAACACGTCTGCACTCGCGGCGTCGACGCCGAGGCGAACCTCCGGCAGATCCGCGAGGAGGACGTCTCCTTCCTCTGTTGTGCGCCGACCGTCCTCACCCTGTTCGAGGAGTACCTCGAGGAGACGGACGTGCCGACGACGGGCGACGTGTCGATGCGGGTCACCGCGGCTGGCGCAGCGCCACCCGAAAGCATCATCGAGACCGTCGAGGAGGAGTTCGGCTGGTACTTCCGCCAGCTCTACGGGGCGACCGAGACGGGCCCACTGATCGGCACCTCCGCGACCCGGCGGCTGATCGACGAGGACAGCGAGGAGCGGTTCGCCCTCAAAAAGCGCCAGGGGATCGCCCCGCTCGGGACCGAGGTCGAGGTCGTCGACGACGACGGGAACGAAGTGCCCTGGGACGACGAGACGATCGGTGAGATCCTCGTCCGGGGCAACCAGGTCATGGAGGGGTACTGGGAGAAACCGGAGGAGACCGAGGAGGCGTTCGACGACAAACGCGAGGGGTGGTTCCACACCGGCGACCTGGCGGTCGTGAACGAAGACGGCCTGATGGCGATCCAGGACCGCAAGAAGGACATCATCGTCTCGGGCGGGGAGAACATCTCGAGCATCGAACTCGAGGACGCCCTCTTCGACCACCCCGACGTCGCCGACGTCGCGATCATCCCCGCGCCCAGCGAGAAGTGGGGCGAGACGCCGAAGGCGGTCGTCGTGCCCGCAAACGGCGACCCCGAGAACCCTCCCGTTACCGAGGACGACCTGACGGCCTACACCCGCGAGCGGCTCGCGGGCTACAAGGTCGTCCACCGCGTCGAGTTCGTCGACGAACTGCCCAAGACCGCGACGGGCAAGATCCAGAAGTACGAACTCCGCGAACGGGAGTGGGAGGGCGAGGAGTCGATGGTCGGGCAGGGCTGACGGCAGGACGCAACCCTTTAGTCGCTGCTCCCGGTAGCGACGGTGGGAAGCGCACGGCCGCAAATCCGACACCGCCGTCCACCCTTTCGGGCGGCTTGGGATTGCGGAAGTGCACGGGCAGCCGGATCCCCGGCTGTCGAACACTCGAGCGGTCAGTGCGGTTCCTATCCTCACCAATGGCACGAATGCACACCCGCCGTCGTGGCTCGTCCGGATCGGACAAGCCGACGGCAGACGAACCGCCGGAGTGGAGCGACGTCGACGCGGACGACATCGAAGCCCGCGTCGTCGAACTGGCAGAGCAGGGCCACGATCCCAGCCAGATCGGGCTCAAGCTGCGCGACGAGGGCGTCACGGGCACGCCCGTGCCGGACGTCAAGCTGGCGACCGGAAAGAAGATCACCGAGATCCTCGAGGAGAACGACGCGAAAGCCGACATCCCCGAGGACCTGCGCAGCCTGATGGAGCGTGCCGTGCGCCTGCGCGAGCACGTCCGGGAGAACCCCCAGGACTACCAGAACAAACGCTCCCTGCAGAACACCGAGTCGAAGGTTCGCCGCCTGGTCGACTACTACCGCGGCGACGAACTCGAGGCCGACTTCCAGTACTCCTACGACGTGGCGGTCGAACTCCTCGAGGAGTAAGCGATGTCCACGGAGGGTCGAACCGCCGAGACGACGCCAGCCCCCCTCGAGAGCGCGGGCTTCGTTCGGCTCGTCACGAGCGCCGACGGCGACGCGCTCGCGGCGACCGGACTGCTCGCGCGGGCGCTCCGCGAGCGCGGGACGCCGTTCCAGGCGACCGTCAGCCGCACCGTTGCGGAACGGTCCGAACGGGCGACGGCCGGCGAACCCGAGGCCGACGACGCGACGATCGTCGTCGGCGGCGCCGACGCGGACGTCGGCGCGGTTCGACTCGACGCGACCGACAGGACGGCGACGCTCGAGGCCGTCGAACTCGTCCGCGAACTCGGCGAGACGCCCGACCTCGTCCTCGCGCTCGCGGGACTCGTCGCGGCCGGGAGCGACCCCGGCGCCGGCGAGAGCGAGTGGCTCCTCGAGACCGCGCGCGAGCGCGGCCTCGTCGAGCGCCGACCGGGCGTCGCGGTGCCGACCGCGGATCCCGTCGCGGGGCTCGCACACTCGACCCGCCTCCGCGCGCCGTGGTCCGGCGATCCGGACGCAGTTTGCGACGCGCTCGCGGCGCTCGAGGTTCCCGACGAGCCCGCGGCCGACGACCACCGGGCGATCGGCTCGCTGGTCGCCCTCGAGGTCGTCGGCGCCGCGGACGCGACCGACCGGAGCGCCGAGTCGATCGGGCGGGCGCTGAAGCCGTACGCGACCCCCGAGGGGCCGTTCGCGACCGTCGGCGGCTACGCCGACGTGCTGGCGGCGACGGCCCGGACCGAACCGGGAACCGGTGTCGCGCTCGCGATGGGCCACGGCGTCGATCGAGCCGCGCTCGAGGCCTGGCGAACCCACGGCCGTCGCGCCCACGCGGCGCTCGATTCGGCCGCGGCGAGCCGTCACGACGGCCTGGTCGTCCTCGAGATCGAGGACGGACCCGTCGAGACGGTCGCCGAGCTCGCGGTCGCCTATCGCTCGCCCGAACCCGCCGTGTTGACGGTCGGCGACGGCGAGGCGGCGCTGGTCGCGGCCGACACCGCCGCGCCGATCGAGGCGATCGCGCGGACGCTCGCCGACGAAACCGGCGACGCCGTCGCGTACGACGAGGGGCCGCGACGCGGCTACCTGCGGTACGACCCCGACGTGGACGAGTCGACGATCACCGCGACAGCGAGGGAGTTCCGATGAGCCGGCGCGCGACGATCCGGACGACCCACGACGATCCGGAGCTGATCGCGCGGGCGCTCGCGCCCGACAACACCGCCGAGATGGAGACGACGACGGAGGCCGACGCGGTCGTCACGCGGATCGAACGCGAGACGACCGCCGGGCTCCGCTCGACGGTCGACGACTACGCGGTCAACCTCGCGGTCGCGCTCGAGGTCGCACAGCATGCACACCCGACGGACGCGGGTACTGCGTCCGACACCCCAGATAACACAGAATCATGAGCGAACGTTCAGTTTCACGCGCGAAACAGGAAAAGCGGTGGTACACCGTCCACGCTCCCGAGCAGTTCGACCGCACGGAGCTCGGCGAAACCCCCGCTGACGAACCGGAGAAAGTCTACAACCGAACCATCGAAACGACGCTCGGCGAGCTGACCGACAACGCCAGCGAGAATAACACGAAGCTGACCTTCAAGATCACTGACGTCGGCAGCGACGCGGCGTACACGGGGTTCCAGGAGCACGCGCTGACCCGCGACTACCTGCGCTCGCTGGTCCGTCGCGGCGCCTCGAAGATCGAGGCCTACGTCACCGTCCTCACGACCGACGACTACCGCGTCCAGGTCCAGCCCGTCGCCTTCACGACGAAAAAGGCCGACGCCAGCCAGGAGAAGGCCATCCGCGAGCGAATGGTCGAGATGATCGAGGAGGCCGCCGCCGAGCGCACCTTCGAGGAACTCATCGACAGCATCGTCGAGGGACGGCTCTCCTCGGCGATTTACGGCGAGGCCAAGACGATCTACCCGCTGCGCCGGGTCGAGATCCAGAAGACGACCCTCGAGGCCCACCCCGAGGAAGTCGCCGAAGAGGAAGCGACCGCCGTCGACGTCGACGAGGAAGACGTCGCGACCGACGAGTAACCGGCGGTTCGGGATCGATTTCGTTTTTTCGGCTATCGTCGCGTGAACGCAAGGAGCCGCCGCTCGAGCGAGCCGAGACTACTCGACGACGATCTCGCCGATCATCCCGGCCTTGACGTGGGGTTCGCAGATGTAGGTGTAGGTCCCGGCGACCTCGAAGGTGTGTTCGTACGTCTCACGGGGACTGAGCCCGCCGCCGCGGGACTCGTGCCAGGCGTCGATCGCCGCCTGCTCGCCGTCGTAGCCGCCGCTCGCGAAGTACGCGGCCTCGTCGGGGATCTGCTCCTCGAGGGCGGTGACGGTGTGGTCGGCGCCGCTCGTGTTTTTCCAGACGACGGTCTCGCCGACGCTCGCCTCGTACGTTTCGGGGCGGAACGCGTTGCGGTTCATCCCGATGTCGAACCCCTCGTCGCCCGTTTCGTCGTCCTCGAAAACGTTGAGAACGGACGCACAGCCGGCCAGACCGGCCGAGGCGGCGGTCCCGACGGCGGCGAGGTAGACGCGCCGGTTCATGCGCGGACGTTGGGACGGTCGCCACATAACGACCCCGGTTCGATTCTCGAATCGGAACGCGCCGAGCCGAACGGGTTCGCAAGTCGGGAGCGATTACGTATCAGCCCGTCGCCGTAACTATCGATTAGAGTCGATCGCGGTAACTGGACACGCGGGGACGCTCAAACGCCGGATCGGTCGACTCGAGCGCGAATCCCGGCACACCCCAACTCCTTTATGATATCGTCGAGTCGAATCAACGATAATTCCGTCGAAACGAAAACACGTAAGGTATCCGCTACCCGTATCGAACGTATGCTTCCGCGGTTCGTCGGACGGCTGGGTATCGCGGACGCGGTGACGATCGCCAACGCGACGCTGGGATTCGTCGCGATCGTCGTCGCGTTCGTCGAGATCGAACTCGCCGCGCGGCTGATCCTGTTGGCGGCGATCGCCGACGGACTGGACGGACTGCTCGCGCGCCGCTACGGCGGGACCGAGGCGGGCCCGTACCTCGACTCGCTGGCCGACGTCGCCTCCTTCTCGGTCGCCCCGGCCGTCCTCGCGTTCGTCGTCGTCACGGACGGGCTCGGAATCGGCTTCGACGCCGTCACCGCCGAGTTGCTCGTCGTCACCGCGGTCTGTGCGCTGTTCGTCGCGATGGCGGTCACCCGACTCGGGCTGTACACCGCCTACGACGTGACCGGTAGCTACACCGAGGGCGTCCAGACGACGCTGGCGGCGACGATCATCGGCGCCGCGATCCTCGCGGGCGACCCCGCCGACGCCCCCGTGCTCATCCTGGCGGTCACGGCCGCCTTTACCTACCTGATGGTCTCGCGGATCCGCTACCCCGACCTGCTCGCTCGAGACGCCGCCATCATGGGCGTCGTCCACGCGCTGGCGATCCTCGTGCCGACGGCCGCGGGTCGTACCTTCCCCTACGCCCTGTTGACGCTCGGGATCGCGTACATGACGCTGAGCCCCTGGCTCTACTGGCGACCCCAGCCCCGTCGGCCCGAAACCGACCTGCATGGAAACGCTTAGGAACGTGCTGACACGACCTGTACGTATGAACGCAGCCACGCGTCGGTGTCGTCCCCGGGTGATTCGATGAGCGAGGACGAGACGAACGGCGACGACGCGCCGGCCGAGGGGGAGGAAGAACCGGACGCGAACGACGTCGCCGAGGACGCGAACGAGCTCGAGGCGATCCGCGGGGAGCTCGACGCCTTCGAAACCCAGATCGAGGAGTTCGAGGCCAAACTCGAGGCCGCTGAGACCGAGGACGACCTCGATGAGGTCGAGCCGAAACTCGAGGCGTTTCGCGAGGAACTCGAGGCCCTCGAGATCCCCGAGCCGCCCGAGGACGAGGAAGACGACGAGGACGAGGAAGACGTCGTCCACCCCGAGGAGGAACTGCAGGACCGCTACGACGACATCGAGAGCGACCTCGAGTATCTCGAGGACGACCTCGAGGACCAGCGCGGTCCCTACGCCGAGGACGTGATCGGCGATATCGAGGGCGTCAGCGGCACGATCACGGGTACCCGCTGGACGATCGAGGGCGAGGAGGAACTGATCGACGCCGTCGACGACTTCCTCGCGGACACGAACGACCTGCTCGGCGCCTCGATCTCGCTGCCCGACGATCTGGAGCCAACCGAAGGCGCCGAACTCCGCGAGGACGCGCCCGATCCCGACGAGGAGGGTGTCCCCGAACGGCTCGCAGCGACGCTCGAGAACGTTACCGACGCCGTCGAGGCCGCCGACCTCGACCCCGACGAGGACGCCGAGACGATCGCGGCCCTGCTCGAGGCGACCGACGAGTTCGAGGACGACGTCGACGACGCCACCGAGTGGACCGATCTGAAGGTCCGCGAGCAGCTCCGCCGCGAGGGCTTTTACGACGTGCTCGACCACGTCAAGGACTTCCCGCCGGAGTGGCACGCCCTGAAGGTCCACGAGAAGCGCGGCAACGTCGGGATGATCCTGCTCGCGCTCGACTCGCTGGGCTCGGAGTTCATGGAGGAACACTGCATGGAGTCGCTGGAGCGAATGGGTTCCGCGGAGGCGACCGATGCGATGGTCCAGAAGGCCAACCGCCGGGATACGAAGGCCATGAGCATCCTCGGAAAGATCGGCGTCGCCGACGAACAGGTCGTCGAGACCCTGCTCGACTACGTCGACTCGAACATCCAGCTCCAGCGCCCCGCGTTCAGGGCGCTGGGCGAGATCGGCGCCGAGAACGCCGTGCAGCCGATCGCCGAGGAGCTCGCGACCAACGACGACCCGGCCGTCCGCAGCAACGCCGCCCGCGCACTCGGGCTGATCGGCGACACTCGCGCCATCGAGCCGCTGGCCGACGTTCTCGAGGACGACGACGCCGACCGCGTTCGAGCCAGTGCCGCCTGGTCGCTCAACCAGATCGGGACGGCGGACGCGCTCGAGATCGTCGCCGACTACGCCGACGACCGCGCCTACCTCGTCCAGGCCGAAGCCGAGCGCGCCGACCTCGAGCCCGCGGCCTGAGACGGACCGCCGTCCGCGAGCCCGTTCCGTTCCGCGGGTTTAAGCACGAAGCCGCGGCCAGACGAACCGATGCTTCGTCGGCGAATTGCGTTCGCTCTCGTCGCGACGGCGCTGCTGGTCGCCGCGGTACCCGCTCCGATCGTCGTCGGCGCCGGGCCCCACTCACAGACTCCGCCGGACCCGTCCGCGACCGTTCCTCCCGCCTCCGGAACGGACGCGGTAGCGGGCGGGCCCTCGACCGCTCTCGCGGACGCGACGACACCAGCGGGAGGCGACCCCGTCTGTCCCCGGCCGACCGACGCCACGGAGACGCCGTCGGATCCGCGAATCGTCGAACTCTACCCGAATCCGACCACCCACGGGAACGCCGGAGAGTACCTCGTCGTCGAGACGCCCCCGGAAACGAACCTCGGAAACTGGACGATTACGGACGGTCACACGACCGCACGGCTCCCGAACGAGACCGTGTCGGGTCGGATCGCGCTCACGACCGCGCCCGAGACGACGCGCGAACTGACCGACGATCCGGTCGCCGAACTCGAGGGAACACTGCGACTCGCCGCCGACGGCGACGACCTCGAGCTTCGCGACGGCGCTCGAGTCGCGGACGCGGTCGCGTACGATCGCGCGCCGACGGCCGAGCGGTGGTACCGAACGGGAGGGGACGCCGGCGACGCACCCGCCCGCGGCGAGTGGTGGCCCCGCGGCGCGACCTGCCTTCCGGTGTCGACAGCCGACGCCGACGAGGCGACCGCGTTCGTCCTCCCCGACGGCCCCGACGTCCCGCGCGAAACGATCCGTTCTGCCGACGATCGGCTCCTGCTGGCGGGCTACACCGTCACCGACGACGAGATCGCCGCCGACCTCGTCGCGGCGGCCGACCGGGGCGTCGACGTGTCGGTACTGCTCGAGGCGAGCCCCGTCGGCGGAACGCCCACGGCGACCGCGTCGGTCCTCGAGACCCTCGAGCGCGGGGGCGTCGACGTCAGGGTCGTCGGGGGTCGGGACGCGCGCTACCGGTACCACCATCCGAAGTACGCCGTCGCCGACGAGACGGTCCTCGTGACGACGGAGAACTGGAAGGCCTCCGGAATCGGCGGCGAGTCGAGTCGCGGCTGGGGCGTCCGCGTCGAGAACGACCGACTCGCGGCCGACCTCGCCGCCGTGTTCGAGGCCGACTTCGAGGGATGGGACGCCGAATCCGGCGCGTCCTACCTCGAGAACGCCTCGTTCGCCGAGGACGAACCGGCACCCTCTCGGGAGTTCGAGGCGACTCACGAGCCCGAGACGGTTCCGGTCGACTCGGCCGAACTCCTGCTCGCTCCCGAGAACGCGGAGGGACGGCTCGGCGAGCTACTCGCCGGCGCCGACGACGAGATCCTGATCAAGCAGGCCAGTATCGCCGCGGACGTCTCGTTGCTCCAGGAGGCAATCGACGCGGCGCGTCGCGGCGTCGACGTTCGGATCCTGCTCGACTCGAGCTGGTACGTCGAGGAGGAAAACGGGGCGCTGGTCGACGACCTCGAGCGAACGGCCGACGAGGAGGGGCTTCCGCTGGAGGCCGCCCTCGTCGAGGAGGGCGACGCGTTCGAGAAGATCCACGCGAAGGGGATCGTGATCGACCGCGAGACCGTCGTCGTCGGCAGCGCCAACTGGAACGACAACTCGCTGCGAAACAACCGGGAGGTGTTACTCGCCGTGCACGGCTCGGAGGCGGCGAACTACTACGCGACGGTCTTCGAGGACGACTGGGACGGAGAGACGTGGTCGCTTCCGATCGAGCTCTCGGCGACCGTCGTCGTGGCGCTCGTCTGTGCGGCGATCGTCGGCCGTCGGTACGTCCGGTTCGGCTCGGAGTGAGCCCCCGTCGGGAACCCTAGTCCGCCCGGCTCGGTTCGACCTCGAGGTACTTACAGCAGTCCGCCTCGGGGTCGAAACAGTCGGGACACTCCTCGGGACGGTCGATGATCGTGTCGAGCCGATCGGCGACGGTGTCGTCGATCACCGCCTCGAGGGCGTGGGCCTCCTCGCGGAACTCCTCGACCTCGAGAACGTTCGCGAGGAACCGCTCGATGATGCAGTACGTCTGGAGGGCGTCGTGGGCGCGCTCGAGTCCCTCGTCGGTGAGGCTGGCCCCCTTGTACTTCTCGTGCTCGACGAGTTCCCGGCTCTCGAGCTTGCCGACCATCTCGTTGACGCTGGCCGGGCTGACCTCGAGGAGGTCGGCGAGGGTGCCGGTCGAGGCCGGTCCGTCGTCGATGCGCTGTGCGAGGTAGATCGCCTTGAGATACTGATCTGCGGTATTCATCGCGGTCCTCCGTCAGTGTCGGTGTCGGTCGTCGGTCGTCGCCGCGAGCTCCGGACGCCGATCATGCTCTGCGCTCCATGATCTCGGTTACCTCCTCGACGCCCTCCCGTTCCTCCTCGCGGATGTCGTACAGCGTCTCCAGTAATCGCTCGCGGTCGATGTCGAACGCCGCGTCCGACGCCTCGACCGCCTCGATCAGATCGTCGTAGAACTTGTAGGCGGTTTCCTCGTTACAGAGCTGATCGTAGAGCACGCCGTCGGTGTCCTCGGGAGGACCGTACTGCGCGTCGACCAGCGCGTTGATCTCCTCGTAGGCGACGGTTTCGGCCTCGAGCTCGTCGACCAGTGCCTCGAGCCGTTCGCGGTGTTCGGCGGATTCGTTGGCAGCGTCGGCGAGCAGCGCTCGCACCTCCTCGTCGATCGCCTCGCGCTCGTCGGCGGGCAACGACTCGAGGTGGTGGGCGGCGCGGGATTCGACCACCTCCTCCAGGACGACGCCGATCTGGAGGAGTCGGGCGAGCTGGTGGTCGCTCGAGACGCGCTGTCCCAGACTCATACCCGTATCGTGGGTGAGCGCGCTACTTAACTCCGGGCATCTTCCCGGCTCGTCGCCGAGGCGTCTCGTCGGCCTCGACCGCACCGCGGTGCGCGACGAGCCACCGAACGGAGTCGCTTCCGGCTCCCGAATCTCAGACGCCGTCGTCCCGCTCGAGGGCTGCGAGCGTGTCGGCATCGAACTCGACGGACAGATTCCGCATCACTCCTCGGTACCGGGGTCCGCTACAAAAGAACTCGGCAGACGAGCCGCGTTTCGTTTTCGCCCCGAAATCGGACCGGGGATGGAGCGTCTCGTCAGTCGCGCTGGCGAAGCCGGGTGACGACCAGTTCCTCGAGGTCCTCGCGGAGCTCGTCGACCGCGATCTCCTCGAGGACGGGCGTGAAGAACCCTTCGACGAGCATGTTGCGCGCGGCGCGCGGGTCGACTCCGCGGGAGATCATGTAGAACAGCTCCTCCTGGTCGATCTGACCGACCGTCGCCGAGTGGCTGGCTTCGGTGTCGTGGTTGTTGATGATCAGCTTCGGCGAGGCGTCAGCCTCGCTCTCGTCGGAGAGCATCAGCGTGTTCTCGCGCTGGTAGGAGCTCGTGTCCCAGGCCTCGCGGCCGACGTCCTGGACGCCCTCGTAGACCGAGCGGGCGACGTCGTCGGTGACACCGCGGGTGACCAGATCGGCGGTCGTGTGCTCGGCGCGGTGCCAGACCTTCGCGTCGAGGTCGAAGTGTTGATCGTTGTGCCCGTAGAAGGCGCCGACGATCTGGGTCTCGGAGCCCTCGCCGTTGAGCTCCGTCGAGACGCCGGATTTGGTCAGCTGCGTGCCGAGGTTGACCTCGATCCAGTCGATCGTAGCGTAGGTGTCGGCGTCGCCACGTTTGGCGGCGAAGTTGTACGCCTCCTCCGAGAGGTTCTGGAGGCTACCGTACTGGACGTTGCTGTTCTCGCCGGCCGCGACTTCGACGATCCCGCTGTAGTACTGCTCGTCCTGCTCGGTGCCGGTCGACTGCCGCTCGAGGATCGTCACCGAACTCGACTTCTCGGCGACGACGAGCGTGTAGTTGAACAGCGAGCGGGAGTTCTGCTCGGTCCGGATCGTGACGTCCTCGGCGTCGACGCCCTCGGGGACGTAGATCACGGTCCCGGTGCTGAACAGCGCAGTCGACAGCGCCGTCAGGTAGTTCTCCTGGGGATCGACGATGGAACCGAAGTGCTCCCGCAGGAGCTCCTCGTGCTCGTCGACGGCCTCGCTCCAGGGCAGGACCTCGGCCTCGTCGGGGCCGATCTGGTCCTTGTTCTCCGCCGCGTTCAGCGGGTCGACGAGCGACTCGAAGTCGAGCTCGTGGAGGTTCGTCCAGTCTCGCCCCGGCGTCCGGATGACGTCGGGCATCTCGAGGTCCTCGAGGGCCTCGAGCGCCTCGAGACGGGTCTCGAGGAGCCACTCGGGCTCGTCGAGATTGCCGCTGATCTCGCGTACCTGCTCGTCCGTCAGATTGGCGTGTACCTGCGTGCTCATGTTATCCGAGGCTTCCCTCCATCTCGAGTTCGATGAGGCGGTTGAGTTCGACCGCGTACTCGATGGGCAGTTCCTCCGTGATCGGCTCGATGAAGCCGGCGACGATCATCTTCTTGGCGTCGTCGTCGTCGAGTCCGCGGCTCTGGAGGTAGAAGATGTCCTCGTCGCCGATCTTGCCGACGGTCGCCTCGTGGGCGACGTCGACCTTCGACTCCTCGATCTCCATGTACGGCATGGTGTCCGAGGTGGACTCGTTGTCGAACATTAGGGCGTCACACTCGACGGCGGTCGAGGAGTTCTCGGCGCCGTCGGCGATGTGGACGAGACCGCGGTAGTTGGTGCGGCCGCCGTCCTTCGAGATCGACTTCGACTCGATGGTCGAGGACGTCTCGGGCGCGTTGTGGTAGACCTTCGCGCCGGTGTCGATGTCCTGGTCCTCGCCCGCGAAGGCGATGGTGATGTGGGTGTCGGTCGCGCCGCGACCCTTGAGGATCGAACAGGGGTAGAGCATGGTGGCCTTCGAGCCCATCGAGCCCGAGACCCACTCCATGGTGCCGTTCGATTCGACGATAGCGCGCTTGGTGTTGAGGTTGAACGTGTTCTTCGACCAGTTCTGCACGGTCGAGTACTGGACGTGAGCGTCCTCGCCGACGAAGACCTCGACACCCCCGCTGTGGAGGTTGTGGGTGCCGTACTTCGGCGCGGAACAGCCCTCGATGTAGTGGACCTCCGAGCCCTCCTCGGCGATGATGAGCGTGTGCTCGAACTGGCCCATCCCCTCGGAGTTCATCCGGAAGTACGCCTGTACGGGCATCTCGACGGTGACGCCCTCGGGGACGTAGACGAACGAGCCGCCCGACCAGACGGCGCCGTGGAGCGCGGCGAACTTGTTGTCGCTCGGGGGGACGCAGGTCGTCATGAAGTGCTCCTTGACGAGTTCAGGGTGCTCCTGAACCGCCTTGTCCATGTTCATGAAGATGACGCCCTTCTCCTCCCACTGCTCCTGCATGTTCTGGTAGACGACCTCTGATTCGTACTGGGCGCCGACGCCCGAGAGGGCGTTCTTCTCGGCTTCCGGGATGCCCAGCTTGTCGAAGGTGTCCTTGATCTCGTCGGGGAGCTCGGTCCAGTCGTCGACGCCCTCGCGCTTGTCGACGTCCGGTCGGATGTAGGGGACGATCTCCTCGATGTCCAGCTCGGTCAGGTCCGGCTGACCGGGCCAGTCGGTCGGCATCGGCATGTTCTGGTACTGCTTGAGCGCGCGCAGCCGGCGCTCGAGCATCCAGTCGGGCTCGTCCTTGTCCTCGGAGATCATCCGGATGACCTCTTCGGTCAGGCCCTTGTCGGACTTGACGGCGGCGTTTTGCTCCTTCTTGAACTCGAAGCGCGCCTCGGTGTCGGTGTCTTTGAGGTGGTCTTGTTCGGAACTCATGATTGGTATGTATTCGTGTTTACGGCTGTAGCGTTATTACGGTTGTTCTAGTCGAATCCGGTTACGCCGTGCCGTAGACCTCGTCGCGGACCCAGTCGTACCCCTTGTCCTCGAGTTCCTCTGCGAGCGAGGCGTCGCCGCTTTTGGCGATCTGGCCGTCGAGCATCACGTGGACGTGATCGGGCTCGACGTAGTCGAGGATGCGCTGGTAGTGGGTGATCTGGAGGATCCCGGTGCCCTGCTCGTCGCGCAGCGCGTTGATCCCGTTCGAGACGTCCTGCAGGCGGTCGATGTCGAGCCCGGAGTCGATCTCGTCTAAGACGGCGATCGACGGCTCGAGGATGGCGGCCTGAAGGACCTCGTTTTGTTTCTTCTCGCCGCCGGAGAAGCCGGCGTTCAGGTAGCGCTGGGCGAACTTCTCGTCCATGTCCAGCTGTTCCATCTTCTCCTGGAGGATCTGCTGGAACTCGGCGACGCCGACCTCGCCTTCGTCGACGTTGCCCTCCATCGGCGACGTCTCGAAGCCTTCGTCCTCCTCCTCTTCTGTTTCCGCTTCGTCCTCGTCCTCGAAGAGCTCCTCTCGCTCCTCGATCTTGGCGTTCAGCGCCGTGCGCAGGAAGTTCGTCATCGTGACGCCCTCGATCTCGGCGGGGTACTGGAAGCCCAGGAAGACGCCCAGCGCCGCGCGCTCGTTGGGCTCGAGTTCCAGCAGGTTCCAGGTGCGCTGATCCTCGTCGATCTCGACGTCGTCGCCGAACTCGTCGTCCTCGAGGTGGATCAGGACCTCGCCCTCGGTGACCTCGTAGGCCGGGTGGCCGGCGATGACCTTCGCGGTCGTCGACTTCCCGGAGCCGTTGGGGCCCATCAGGGCGTGGATCTCGCCCGACTCGACCTCGAGGTCGACGCCCTCGAGAATCTTCTCGTCGCCGTCCGCCACTTCCGCGTGCAGGTTGGATAGTTCGAGGCGTGCCATAGTACTCTGTCGTGTAAACCGTGGGTCGTCCGCCTGATAACGGTTTCGTATGCGATTGGATACGGTTTCGAATGGCGAAGAATATTTTTCTGAACCGGAACCGTCGCCGCCGACTGCGCGGCGTCTCGACCGACCGATAGCGGCGCAGTGACGGTTCAGCGTGCCATCTTGTCGCGAATTTGGGTTTCACGAGACGAACGACGCTCCGGTGGTGCCTGCGCTCTCGAGTCGACGGCCTACCAGTACTGGTCGAGCCCGGTCTGTTCCTGGCCCGACTTCACTTCCTCCCAGGAGACGTCCAAGGCCTCGAGGATCCGCGAGATCGGACCCTTCAGCGTCTTCTCGAGCATAGTGTCGTAGTCGACCGCGAACTCCGGGGGGATCTGGTCCTCGTACTCGAAACAGATGACGTCGGGATCGCGCTTGAACGCGCCGTAGACGGGGTCCCGGCGCGCGTCGAGCCCCTCCTCGTCCTCGAGGCGCTCGAAGAAGCCGGGGTCGACGCGCTCGAGGTAGAGTCGCTTGGGCTTGCTTCCGCGCTGGAAGTTCGTCCCGAGCAGCCGATTCGCGTACTTCGCGCCCCGAACCTGGGCGGTGTCGGTGTCGTAGTTGTCCAGTCGCTTGCCGATCCCGCCCGGGATGGCGAGGTCGTCGAGGCTCACCTCGCCCGTGCGGACGTCCTCGATGACACCTTGGACGTACTCCTTGGCGCCCTCGACGTCGCCCTCCTTGACGATCATCTCGATGACGCGGTGTTGGACCTCCTTGGTGATCGGGGCGATGTCGGAACGCTGGTACTCGAAACCGACGATGTCGACGTCGTCGACGTCTTTGCCCTCTTTCCAGGTGATGTGGCCGGCGTAGCGTTTCTTCTTGCCCGCCTGGAAGAAGCGCCGATAGAGCTTCTCGAACTCGATCTGGAAGCGGTGGGCCTCGGCGTTCAGGTCCTCGCGTGCGAAGTCGTCGTAGCGGTCGTTGATGTGCTCCTCGATGTGGAAGGACTGCTCGAGGGCCTCCTCTTTCGAGACGTCGGGGCCGAGCTCGAGCATGACCGAATCGGTATCCCCATATGTAACCTGATAATTCAATTCGTTTGCAGCAGTTTCGGTAAATTCGATGACTTCGCGCCCAGTAGCGGTGATAGCAGATGCCGCTTCCTTATCATATAGCCTGAATTGTTCCCATCCCGATACGCCATACAACGAATTCATAATAACCTTGACAGCTCCCTGCTGGCGGTCGTACTGCTCGTACGCCGGCGTTCCGGGTTCGTGTTCGTTCCGGAGTCCCTTCTTCTCCTCGCGCTCGGCGAGCAGTTCCGTGATCATCTCGCGCATCACCCCGTCGGGCTCCTTCCGGAAGTGGATCGGCTCGGGCCGGGTCGGCGCGGTGTAGGTCTCGCCGTCGTACTCGTCGGGATCGACCCGTGTCTCCGGTGAGGCGTTGATCGTCGTCATACACATCGGGTACAGCGACTTCAGGTCGAGCACGGTGACGTTTTCCTTGACGCCCGTGATCGGGTCGAAGACGGCCCCGCCCTCGTACTCCTCGCCGGCTTCCTGTTGCCCCTTCGAGGGGAGGGCGAACTGCCCGTGGGCCTGGTGGAGGACGTACATGTCGACCGCGTCGCCGGGGGTGGGGGCGTCCTCGAGTTTGCAGCCGACGAACGAGCGGACCTCGTCCCAGAAGGGGACGATCTCCTGCTGGCGGTCGAGTTCGACGCAGATCTCGACGTCCCGGAGGTTGTACGCGAGCAGCTGTGTCGGGTCGTCCTCCCAGAGGTCGCCGATATCGCCGGCGTAACGTTCCTTGCCGACCCCGAGTTCGGACTCGCCGACGGCGTCGAGCCGGTAGGAGTCGAGTTCGGAGAAGACCATCCGCTGGTAGCCGTAGAGCAGGTCGAAGACGACTCGACCCTTGATGTCGGGACCACCCCAGTTGCTGCGCCAGACCTCGTCCACTCGGGAGAGGCGATCGATCTCGAGGTTGTAGTCGTGATGGGGACCCTGGAGTTCCTCGAGGCGATCGAGGAGGTATGGTGCGTCGAAATCATCGCAGTTATGGACCAGACACCCTTCAGCGATGAAGTTATGCGTCGTCGTTTCGATGTCGTAGGTCGTTTCAGTACCAGTTACCGAAACGTCCGTTACCTCAACGAAGACGTACTCTTCCCACTCCTCGGAGTGTGTCTCGTGACGTTTGAGGTTGATACCACGCCGGTGTTTGTCGTTCCCGACCCGTTTGGCGTCAGTCCCGACATCAGCTTCGAACAATGCGTATGGGATGTTCTCGGATTGACCGCTTTTGCCGCCCTCAAAGTCCGTTAGGGCGTCTTTCTTTTCGGGATGTCCCATATGCGGGAGAACGCAGTCCTTCAGTCGATCGATGCCGCGTTTCGCATCGGGAATCCTAACGACGTTCTCTCGTTGCTGCGCGTAGATTCCAAGTCGCTTGAATAGCTTTACGTACCACTCACCGATCGACCGGTTCTCGGCAGCAACTGTGATCCCACTTTGCGCAATATTTCCGTCGCCATCGATAGCTCCTGCCAAGAAGCGACTGATGTATTCGGACGGCATTTCGTAAATCGTCGAGAGATCGACGGGGCCGTCGTTTTTGTTTCCAAACGGAATACCGAGCCCGTTAAGGGCGTACATCATCGCATAATCCAGCACGTTCTGTTTGTAACATCCCTTTCCGTCCGGTTCTAAGTGATTCTCGCCAGGGAATTGTCGATGAAGTTCTTCTCGAGTGTTGTAGAACCGAACGCCATCATCTGTCGACATCGACCCGTCCGTGAGGATCAGCCCAGCGTAATAGAGTTCGTCAGGCGTTATTTTTCGTTCGACAGCAACACCCGTTCCCCGATATTCGACGCCACCATCTGGAACGGGAACGTCGTACTGGCTCGCTGCATCTCGACAGCGTTTCGGCGTCCAGACGGTCGTGTGAGGGTGGTGTAACGTTCCGGTTACAACGTCGAATTCGTCGGCTAACTCGGTGATGGCACCGTATGGAAGATCCGTCTTGAATTCTGAGACCGTCTGTTTGTCGGCGTACCGTTGGTTCTCTACTGGAATGAGTTCCGAAAGTGTGGGGACGATCGGCTCTTCGACGGAGAGTCTCCGCGGCTTGAGTACGTAATCACCAGATTCGATTTCGCCCCCCTCCTTCCAGTCTACAGTATCGTCGTCCCCGACCATTATCCGATGCTCGGCTGACGATCGGAGCGAGGATCCATCAGCTAACGAGAATTCACGAATCTCTTTTTTGCTTTCCCACTTGTTCGTTACTTCTGCAACGCCTGTTTGCTGTGATTCGGAACCGACTACCGAATCCCCGATTTCGATATCTTGTATTTCTTTTTCGGTTCCGTCCGCCATGAGGACGTCACTATCCGCCGGAAGACAGTTCCAGCCAGTGACGATGTCTGGATCTGCCTTATTTCGATCAGCAACGTAGTCGACGAACGCTTCGAGCATCGCCTCCTCCTCCTCGAACGCTCGAATCTCGTGGTCGATCTCGCCCTCGATCGGGTCGTACTCGGTGATCTCGTCGGGAATGTGGCCAGAACCCTCATCGGCTGCACAGACCCACATGATGTACTTATCACGGTAGGAGTCGTGGCTGGTGAGACAGACGATGGGTTCTTCGCCATCCTCCGGGAAGCCGTGGCGGTCCTCGACCTCGATGTCGAACGTCAGCACGCGCGGTTCGGCATCGACGTCTGCGGCCTCGACTTCCTCGTGGGGGACGACCAGCGAGCCGTCCTCGGCCCGCCGTTCGGGAACCCGGATCCCGCTGCGGACGTCCTTGTCGATGAGAAACCGGTTCGGGAAGAGGATGTCGGCCTCGTAGTGCTCGAACTCGTCGCGGACCTGCCCGACGTCGCGGGGCGTCTGGCCGAAGATCTTCGTCAGCTTCTCCCCGCGGATGCTCTCGTAGGGCTCGCCGTCCTCGTCCACCTCGCGGCTCCCGGTGAGTCGGTCGTACGCTTCCTCGGGCGGACGCTCGAGGGACGCCGTCGGCGCGTAGAAGTACGGACGAAAGCCGACGATCTGGACGTGTTCCAGTTCGCCGTCGGCCGTCCGTCCGAAGACGTGCATGATCGGTCGCTCGTCGTCGCCGTAGCCGGCGATCGTGTAGTCGACCTGCATCACGGCGAGATCGAGTTCCCCCCGCGATTCGGGAAGCGTCTCCTCGACGACGTCGATCACGTCGGCGGCGCTCGAGCCGCCGTTGCCTGCGACGTGTGCCGCCTCCGCGTCCGGTCGGTCGCTGGGTTCGTCGGACCCCGATCCGAAATCCGCGAGTCCGCTCTGGCCCGCCTCGGTCATGGTACCGGAGTTCGGCGCCGCCGGTTAAAAACCCACCATTCCCGGTTCGCTGCGGTACCGGCGAAAACGCGGTGGGGCAACAAGACATATAATGTGGTAACACATAGCAAAGGGCGAGGTGACCGACGTGTCTACCCGTGCCAACGAAGACGAGATGATGGATCGACGCGAACCGCGTAGCGAGCCCGAGGGCACAGCGACCGTCGAGGCTTACGAAATCGAGGACGGGGTGGTGTTCTACGACGCCGAGAACCCCCTCGCGTGGGTCGAGGCGAGCCGGACGCTCGCGCTCGAGGAGTTCGTCTGAACCGAGGGCGCGGCGCGAACGCGAATCCTTTTCCTTCCGGTTCCCGTCTGCGCAGGTGTGGTGTTCGATCGCTCCGAATACGAGCCCGAGGAGTGGGACCCCGAGGAGGAGTTTACCGACTCCAATAGCGACTCACTGACGATCCCCAAGGTATCGACGGAGGACGCGGGGTCCGGCCTCGGGTCGGACCTGCGTTCGGAGTTCGAATCGTCGGCCGAGCCGGAGATCGAAACCGACGTTCCGAGCGACCTCCTGCAGACGTTCTGGTCGCTCGTCCTCGTCATCAACGCGGCCGTCCTCGCGCTGTCGCTTGGCGTGCTGTTTCTGGTCTTCGAGGGCCCTTCGACCAACAGCGTCGTCCTGCTCCTCGGCGGCATCGTCCTCTCCGGGTTCGCCGTCCGCCGCTACCGGACATCCCAACCGTCGGACGGCGACGACCCGTCCGCACCCGACGCCGACTCGGACCGCGATGCCGACCCGTCCGCGCCCGACGAGACGCCCGCCGAACCCGAACACCGATCGCCCGCGGATCACGACCGACCATGAAACCCGTCCAAGACGACACCGGGAAGCGATACGTCCTTCTCAAACGCTCCGAGCACGCGAGTCTCGTTCGCGATCCCGAAACCGGTAACGAGTGTTACGTCCAGAACGACCGCCTCGAGCACCTCGAGGACGAGTCCGTCCTCGAGACGGCTGCCCGAACCGTCGACGAACCGGTTCGAACGCTGTTGACGGCCGTCCACGACGAAACCGCCCTCGGGTTGCTCGTCGACCTCGGCGAACGCGGCCCGCTCGGCGTTCGCGAGATGCTCGACGCCTACGACTGCTGCGAGAGCGATCTCCACGGTCGGCTCACGGTGTTGACCGCCGCGGACCTGATCGTCGAGACCGACGTCGCCGGCGAACGGGGGTACCGACTCGCCGACGAGGGCGAAGTCGCCCTCGAGGCGATCGGCGCGAACACCGACGCGAACCCGCGCTCCGGAGACGACCGCGGGGAGCACTAGCCGCCGGCGGTATCGCTCTCGAGTCAGTCACTCCGCCCCCAGCAGCGCCGCCTCCGGCGGCTCGCCGCGCACGAGCCGCGATCGGTTCGAGGTGGCGTCCTTCTCGACGCGGACCAGCGAGTCCGCCGCGCCGATCAGCTCCTCGTCGTGGCTGACGACGACGATCTGTTCGACGCCCAGATCCCGCATCGACTCGACCAGCGACACCAACTGCGTGACGTGACCCGAGTCGAGGAAGACGGTCGGCTCGTCTAAGATCAGCGGCGGCATGGGGGCGGTCCCCTCGACACCCTCCGCGAGCAGCCGGTAGATCGCACACCGCAGACTGAGGTTGAATAGCGCCCGCTCGCCCCCCGAGAGCTGCTCGGGCTCGAGGGGCTCGCCGTCTTTCTGGTAGACCGTCAAGCGATACTCCCCGTCCAGGTCGATCCCCGCGTAGGAGTCGTTCCGGTAGACCAGATCGAACGTCTCGTTGAGCAGCCGTTCGAGGGTCTCGACGTTGCGCTGGCGCAGCTCCGCGCGCAACTCGCCGTAGGTCGTCTGGAGCGTCTCCGCCTCGCCGTACAGCGAGTCGAGCCGTTCGCAGCGCGTTTCGACCGCCTCGAGGCGCTCGCGGAGCCGTTCGAGCTCTTCGAGTTTCTCCTCGAGCCCGCCGATCCGGCCCCGAAGCTGGTCGCGGTCGTCCTCGAGGCCCGCGAGTTTCTCCTCGACTCGCTCGAGGTAGTCCTCGGCTTTCTGCTTCTCGCTGCGGGCCCGTTCGATCCGCTCGTCGTCGAACTCGGATTCGAGCTCGCGCTTTCGCTCGCGTTTCGAGGCGAGTTGCTCGCGGCGCTCCTCGTTCATCGTCTCCCAGTCGGCCCGTCGCTCCCGGACGGTCTCGAGCTCGCGCTCGAGGTCGGCCCGCTCGCGTTCGATCTCGGCGACGCGGCGAAGCGTCTCGAGCTTCGCCTTGATCTCGCTTCGCTCGCCGTTGATCTCCCCGAGTTCGGCTCGCGCGTCCGCGACGTCGTCCTCGAGGTCGTCGGCCTCCTCCCGTTTCGCCTCGGCCTCGCGCTCGCGCTCGTCGGCCTCCGTTCGGAGCTCCTCGCGCTGGTCGCGGCGCCCCTCGAGCGCGTCCCGTTTCTCCGCAACCAGCTGGGCGACGTTCTCGCGGTTCTCCTCGAGTCGGTCGACCCGCCGTTCGGCCTCGCGGAGCGCCTCGGCGCGCTCGATGCGTTCCTCGAGTTCGTCGCGCTCGTCGGCGAGTTCGTCGCGTCGGTCCTCGAGCGCCGCGAGCCGGTCGCGTTTCTCCTCGAGAACGTCGACGTGGGGCGAGTCCGTCACGTCCTGACCGCACTCGGGGCATTTCCCCTCCTCGAGCAGTCGCTCGCCCTCGGCGATCGCGTCCTCGACCGACCTGATCTCCGCGGCGACGTCGTTGTGCGTCGAGACGAGCTCCTCGCGGTCGTCCTCGAGGTCCTCGAGGTAGCTCTCGGCCTCGCCGAACGCGATCGGCGCGTCGTCGAACGCCTCGCGGGCGGCCTCGATCTCCGCGTCGAACTCGTCGAGTTTCGCCTCCCGTTGCTCGATCGTCTCGACGGCGTCCTCGAGGTCGTCGTCGAGCTGGTCAGCCTCCTCGCGTTTCGTCTCGGCCCGGGATTCGAGCTCCGCTGCCTCCTCGCGGAGCCGCTCCATACTTCCCTTGCGCTCGGTGATCGCGACGCGGGCGTCCTCGAGGTCGTCGCGCAGCTCCTCGTCGCGCTCCTCGAGGCTCTCGATGCGGTCCTCGACGGCCTCGGCGTCGCCCGTCTCGAGGTCGGTTTCGGCGAGTAACTCGTCGCGCTCGTCGGCGAGTTCCTCGCGGCGCCGGCGTCGTTCGCGCAGTCGCTCGCCGGCGTCCTCGCGCTTTCGCTCGGTCTCGTCGATCTTCGAGCGCAATTCCTCGATCTCCTCGGCGAGGTCGGCGAGCTCCTCGCGGGTCTCCTCGTGGCGCTCGAGGACGTCCGTCGCCGTCTCGAGGGAGTCCCGGGCGTCCTCGCGCTGGGACTCGAAGCGATCGATCTTCGAGACGACGTCGGCGTGGCGCGACTCGAGTTCGTTGAGCCGCTCGTGGAGGTCCTGTCCTTCCTTGCGTTCGACCTGCGTTCGGAGGTCCTCGAGCACCTCGCGTTGGCCGTCGAGCACCGACTTGACCCCGAGGCGGGCGTCGCTGGCGCGCTCGCGGTACTCCTCGAGCGCGCCGAGTTGCAGGAGGTCGTCGATCATGTCCTGGCGCTCGCCCGGCGAGGCGTGGATCAGCTTGTTGACCTCGCCCTGGCGGACGTACGCGCAGTTGACGAACGCCTCGGCGTCCATCCGCAGGAGCCGCGTCACCTCCGCGCGAACGTCGCGTGCGCCCTCGACGGTCTCGGTCGGCGTCTCGAGGACACACTTCGTCGTCGTCGCGCGGTCGCCACGCAGCTTGAGCCGGCGCTCGACGCGGTACTCGCGGCCGTCGTGGGTAAAGCGGAGCTCGACCTCGCTCTCCTCCTCGCCGGTCGTGATCACGTCGTCGAGCGTGCGCTCGTCCAGCGCCTTCGAGCCGTACAGCGCGAAGAAGACGGCCTCGAGCAGCGTCGACTTCCCGCTGCCGTTGACCCCGTGGACGATCGTCACGCCCCGCTCGAGGTCGAGTTCGGCCTCGCCGTAACACTTGAAGTTCAGCAGGCGGACGCGGTCGACCCTCATTCGAAATCACCCAGCGAGGCGTACTCGCGGTCGGAATCCGGCATCGACTTCGACTCGGAACTGTCTCCCGGGCTCGCGTCGGCGGCGTCGCTCGACGTCTCGGCTTCGGTGTCGGTACCCGTACTCGTCTCGGCGTTCCCGTCCGGGCGGGTGCCACTCGCGCCCGCGGCCTCGTCGTTCGCGTCGTCGTCCGCCACAGACGCGGTCTTGGCGGCAGCGGGCTTCTCAGCGTCGGCCTCGCCCTCCCGTTCCGCGACGGCCGTCGCGTCCGCGCCGTCCGGCCCCCGGTCGGGAGCGGGTTCGAACGCCGAGGCCTCGTCCTCGAGAAGCTCCCGAACCCGGCGCTCGACGCGCTCGCGGACGTTCGCGTCGGCGAGGTCGTCGTTTCGAACCGTGCGATCGAGTTCGCGGGCGGCGTCGCTGAGCCCCAGCTCGCGGACGCGCTCGCGGACCGCGTCGTCGGGGTTCGCGAAGCTCACCGACACGTCGGCGTCCTCGTCCGGAAGCTCCCGGCGGTCGTTCACGCGGGCCACGAGCGCGCCCCGATCGACCGCGAGCTCCTCGACGGCCGCGGGGGTAATCGGCTTGCCTTCCCCCTCGAGGGTGACGACGACGACCGCGTCCTCGAGGTCGTGCTGGCGAACCCGTTCCTGAACCCGGTCGACGCCCTCGCCCTCGGAGAGTTCGACGTCGACGAAGGCGAACTCGCGGGTCGCCTCGATCCCTCGGCGCCGGATCGCTGGCTCCTCGCCGGGCTCGAAGTCGACGAGATTGTACCCTCGCTCCTCGCGCTCGCTCGCGCTCGCGCGCTCGGTCGAACCGCAGTAGGTGATCCAGGTCCCCGCCACCTCGGCGGTATCGGGGTGGTGGTTGTCCCCGAGCAAGACGGCGTCGAAGTCGACGGTCGACGCCGTCAGGAGGCGTTCGGTGTCCCAGTCGCCGTGGGGGAACGGCTCGAACAGGCCGTGGCTCACGAGCGCGGCGTGGTCGGCGTCCTCCGGGAGCGGTTCGAAGTCGTACTCGAGATCCCCGCGGCGCGAGCGGGGGACGAAGTCCAGCCCGTAGACCGCGACGTCGTCGAGCACGTACGGCTCGGCACCGAGCCGGGTCGCGAGCCCGAGATCCGAAAAGAGGTCGAGCCACTGGGCGTCGCGTTTCCCCTCGTGGTTGCCGACGACCGCGAGGAAGGGGACGTCGGCGTCCGCGAGATCCCGGAGGATCTCGACGGTCCCCTGGAGGTCGACCAGGTTCGGTCGGCGATCGTGAAAGAGGTCGCCGGCGTGGACCACGGCGTCCACGTCGTCGTCGATCGCGTCCTCGGCCACGCTCCGGAAGGCCTCGAGGAAGTCCCGCCGTCGCTCGGGCGAGTTGTACTGCTGGTACCCGATGTGGGTGTCGCCCGTGTGTATCACCCGCGTCATCTGTCGGGACGTTAGCTACCGCCCCCTAAATGGATTCCGCGACCGAACTGAAAGTAGAGCGCGCTGACCGAACGGGCGGACCGCACCGTCGGCGAGGACGATGCGAGAACGAACCGAGGACTGCTACGACTCGATGTCGAGGCTGTAGAGACGTTTGCGGGCGTCCGAGAACGAGAACCGGGAGTCGATCACGTTCTCCTCGTCGAGGCGGTTAAGCGCGTACCGCACCGTCCGCGACGGGAGCAGCGTCTCGTCGGCGATCTGCTGTTGGGTCATGGTGTCGTTGTACTCGAGGACCTTCGCGACGAGTTTCGCACTCGGCGGGAGCTCGCGGACGTCCTCCCAGGATCCCCTGTCCGCGGGGTCGGGCTCTGGCGACTCTAGAGAACTCATCGTACACACCCATTTCGAATACGGCCAGATAATATTTTCTGTTTCCATCAATGCTCCGTGGTTATATTCCGAGGGGGCTGTAGTTACCCGAAGCCTCTTATGAGCCAACACCCAACCCACGAGTGATGAGCGACACTGTGGACGACGTCGACCTCCCCTACGACGAGGACGAGGCGTCCCAACAGGAGAAAATCCAGGCGCTCGAGGATCGGTTAGAGATTCTCGAGTCCCAAAACGAGGAGATGCGCGACAAACTCCTCGACGCGAACGCCGAGAACAACAAGTACCAGCAGAAACTCGAGCGACTTACCCACGAGAACAAGAAGCTCAAGCAGTCCCCGCTGTTCGTCGCCACGGTCCAGGAGATGACGGACGAAGGCGTCATCATCAAACAGCACGGGAACAACCAGGAGGCGCTGACCGAGGTCACCGAGGAGATGCGCGAGGAGATCGAGCCCGACGCCCGGGTGGCGGTCAACAACTCGCTGTCTATCGTCAAGACCCTCTCGAACGAGACCGACGTCCGCGCCCGCGTGATGGAAGTCACCGAGAGCCCCGACGTCAGCTACGAGGACATCGGCGGCCTCGAGGAGCAGATGCAGGAGGTCCGCGAGACCGTCGAGATGCCCCTCGAGAAGCCCGAGATGTTCGACGACGTCGGCATCGAGCCCCCGAGCGGCGTCTTGCTGTACGGCCCGCCGGGTACCGGGAAGACGATGCTCGCGAAGGCCGTCGCCAACCAGACCGACGCCACCTTCATCAAGATGGCCGGCTCCGAACTCGTCCACAAGTTTATCGGCGAGGGTGCGAAGCTCGTCCGCGACCTGTTCAAGGTCGCCCGCGAGCACGAGCCCGCCGTGATCTTCATCGACGAGATCGACGCCATCGCCGCCAAGCGCACGGAGTCGAAGACCTCCGGCGACGCCGAGGTCCAGCGGACGATGATGCAACTGCTCTCGGAGATGGACGGCTTCGAGGACCGCGGCGAGATCCGCATCATCGCCGCCACCAACCGCTTCGACATGCTCGATCGCGCGATCCTCCGCCCGGGTCGGTTCGACCGCCTCATCGAGGTCCCGAAGCCCAACCAGGAGGGCCGCGAGATCATCTTCGAGATCCACACCCGCGGCATGAACGTCGCCGACGACGTCGACTTCGCGGAGCTGGCGGCCGAGGCCGAGGACGCCTCGGGCGCCGACGTCAAGGCCGTCTGTACCGAGGCCGGGATGTTCGCCATCCGCGACGACCGCACCGAGATCCGGATGGAGGACTTCCGTGGCGCCTGGGAGAAGGTCCAGGCCGAAACCGACGAGTCCGACGAGGTCTCGAAGACGTTCGCCTGACGACGTGTCCCGACGCCTCCTCGACGTCGTTCTCTCGTTCTCTCCGTGTTGCCGTCGCCCCCCCTCGAGGATCGGACGGTCCGGTGGCCGCACGTTGTGATCGCTCTATAGCGACACATAGATACATATCTTCAGACGTATAACTCATATAAATCATCACTATCTCCGCCCGAGACCTATTCGGCGATGGCTGATCGACAGGCCGACGAGACGGAACGAAGCGCCATCGGAACGAACACTCGACGAACGGTCCTCGGTGCGATCGGTGCGGCCGCGAGCGTCGCGACGGGTCTCGTCACCGCGAGCGACCGCGGTGCGGCGCGGTCCGCCGGCGGTCGGGATCGGACGCCGCGGCTGACCGCTCACCGCGGGTTCGCCGACGTCTATCCCGAGAACACCGTCGCCGCGGTCGAGGGGGCGGCACGGTACGGTGCTGACCGGATCGAGATCGACGTCCAGCCGACCGCGGACGGCGAGATCGTCGTCTTCCACGACGAACACCTCGAGGACCTGACCGACGAGAGCGGGCGCGTCGCCAACGCGTCCGCCGAGACGGTCTGTCGGGCCGAGGTCCTCGACAGCGGCGAGACGGTGCCGACGCTGCGGGAGGTCCTCGAGGCAGCGCGGCCGAGCGTCACGATGAACGTCGAGTTCAAGGCCGCGGGCGAGTACTCCTGGTCGACAGTGGCCGAGCGAACCCTCGAGATCGCGTCCGATTTCCCGGGCGAGTTCTACGTCTCCTCGTTCGAGACGGCCGCCCTCGAGGCGGTTCGCAGCGTCGATCCCGCCGTCCCGATAGCGAAGCTCTTCGGCGCGAACCCCGCCGAGAACCTGGAAATCGCTCGCGAGCTCGATGCCGAGGCGATCAATCCCTCGCTGGACGTCCTCGACGCCGACCTCGTTGCGACCGCCCGCGAGGAGGGGCGGGACGTGAACGTCTACACGATCGATAGCTGGCGGGAAGCCCGGCGTCCGATCGAACTGAACGTCGATTCGCTGATCGCCGACTACCCCAGCGTGCTCGAGTTCGGAACCGACGCGCGATCCGGTTTCGGTCGGCGCCGGTAGGGCGCGAGCCCGCCCGTCCTCACAGCGCCGCGAAGACGAGCCACGGCACCACGAACAGCGCCGCCGTCAGCACGGCGAGAATCAGTAGGTATCCGGCGACGGTGCTGCCCGCGGTGAGCCAGGCGGGGTGGTCGAACCCGCTCGTATCGACTGCCATACCGGTACGAACCGAGGACGCGTGCATAAACGTACCGACGGGCTCGCGGTTTCGGTTCGCTTTTACCGACCCGCCGGCTAGGAGCCCGTAATGACGACAATCGCTGTGGTGGACAACCACGGGCAGTTCACCCACCTCGAGCAGCGGGCGCTCCGGGACCTCGGCGTCGACGCCGAACTGATCGACAACGACGACGATCCCGCGGCGGTCGACGCCGACGGCGTCGTCCTCTCGGGCGGCCCCGACATGGATCGGATCGGCAACTCGGCGGACTACCTCGAGCACGACGTCCCCGTCCTGGGGATCTGTCTCGGAATGCAGCTGATCGCCGAGGAGCTAGGCGGCGAGGTCGGCGGCGGCGACTACGGCGGCTACGCCGACGTGACCGTCGAGATCGTCGACGACGAGGATCCCCTCACCGGCAGTCTTCACCCCGAGACCCGGGTGTGGGCGAGCCACGCAGACGAGGTCACGACCCTTCCCGAAGGGTTCGAGCTGACCGCCCGCAGCGACGTCTGCGACGTCGAGGCGATGAGCGACACCGATCGGGACCTCTACGGCGTCCAGTGGCACCCCGAGGTCGCCCACACCGAGGAGGGCGAGCAGATCTTCGAGAACTTCCTCGAGATCTGCGAGCGAAACGGGGCGTAGTCGAGCTCTCCGGGGTTGCGTTTGCGCTTTCCTCCCGAACAGCGATCCCGAGTAGCGACGCCCCGGCCCACGAGCGCCCGATGACATCGGTGTTACGTGATATCCTCGACGTCGCGGAACGCGTATGTAATTACATTGCGAACGAGGTAACGTAATGCAACCACGAATCGACGCCACCGTGAGGACCGTCCCGACGACCGCTGCCGACGGACAAGGGGTGAACTGAGATGTCCACCAGCGTCCTCGTCACCGGCGCGACGGGTAATCAGGGCGGTGCCGTCGTCGAGCACCTCCTCGAGAGCGAGAGCGAGTTCGACGTCCGCGGACTCACGCGGGACGCCTCTGGCGAGACGGCCCAGGAACTCTCCGAGCGGGGCGTAACGATGGTCGAGGGCGACCTGGACGACAAAGAATCCCTCGAACCGCACGTCGCCGAGGTCGACGCCGTCTTCGCCGTCACGAACTTCTGGATTCAGGGGTACGACGCGCAGGTCCAGCAGGGCAAGAACATCGCGGACGTCTCGAGCGAGGCCGGCGTCGAGCACTTCGTCCTCAGCGGCGTCGGCAGCCACTGGGAGGACACCGGCGTCCCCCACTTCGATTCGGCCCAGGAGATCGACCGGTACGCACAGGACCTCGAGCTGCCGATGACCGTCCTCGGACCCGTGTTCTTCTTCCAGAACTTCGAGGCCTTCGCCGAGGACGTCCTCGAGGACGGTCGGATCGCGCTCCCCCTCGAGGAGGGCGTTTCCCTGCAGATGGTCGACACCGGCGACGTCGGCCGGGCCGCCGCGACCGTCCTCGCGAACCCCGAGGCGTTCCTGGGCGAGCGGATCGAGCTGGCGGGCGACGAGCTCACGCTGTCGGAGGCGGCCGACGTCCTCTCGGAAGTGACCGGGCGGGACGTCGAGCCCGTCCACGTCCCGATCGAGGACGCCTACGACACCTTCGGCGAGGAGTTCACCGTCATGTGCGAGTGGTTCAACGAGGTCGGCTACGGCGCGGACCTCGCGGAACTCGAGGACCGCTTCGGCTTCGAGTTCACCGACTTCGAGCGCTACCTCCGCGAGCACGGCTGGGAGGACAAGGAGGGGATGGCGTCGGTCCCGGGCTGGGTCAAGGCGATGCAGTAGCTCGGCCCTGAAGCCGATCGATACGCGACGGTGAACACGGCGAGATCGGACCGAGAAACGACCGTCGACCGCCTACTTCTCCTCGACGTGGCGGATCTCACAGGCGACCCCGCGCGTGCTCTCGGCCATCTCGCGGCCGAACATCTCGGCGCGGCCGACGCCGAAGGCCTTCGGTCCCTCGACGACGACCTCGTCCCCGACGCGGATCTCCTCGTCGGCGTCGACGATCCCCGGCGCGAGGACGCTGCCGTGGGGCACGAAGCCGTCGATCTCGACGCGTTTCGTGGGGGCCTCCCCGTCGACCCACCGCTTCGCGCCCTCGAGCGTGAACGACAGCGTTCCGTACTGGGGGACCATCGTCGCCAGCTGGGTGTCCTCGCTATCGCGGACCTGGATCTTCGGGTAGCGACTCGTCGTCTGGATGTCCTCGAAGAGGTCGTCGCCCGCGCCGTCGCCGAGCAGGTAGTCCGCGATGGCACGGACGGTGTTGTGCTCGCGCTCGCGTTTGGAGTACTTGAGCTCTCCGGAGAGCGCCCGCTGGAGGTTCGCCAGCGACTCCGTGTCGGTCGGGTGGTCCTCGACGGTGTAGGTGACGTCGAGGTCGAGTTCCGCCTCGACGCGCTCGACGATGTCGCGGTAGCCCTCGTCGGGGACGTGGGCGATGATCTCGGGATAGGCGTTGCGCTCGAGGTACCGTTGCAGCACCTGGCTCACGAACCGCTTTTCGTCTTCCGACCAGCGCCCCGTCACCACGGTGTCGTAGTGTTGGGCGGGGTAGGTCGTCTCGAGTTCCTGCGGGACGACCCCGATCGGGCTGGTCATCGAGACGAGGTGGGCGCGCCACTGGATCGCGTCGTGGAACTGGCGGTGGCTCTGGGACTCGCTGTAGGGCTTCGCCGCCGAGCAGGGCACCAACACGAGCGGGTTGGAAAAGCGGTTGCGGTACCGTGTGGTCACGCGGTCGGCGTAGCGCTGGATCTCGACCCGGCGGATGGTGTCGCTGGTCGCGGCGTCGATCTGGGCATCCCGGAGGATGGGCGTCCGTTCCTCGAGGTAGCCCCACTGCGAATCCAGTTCGCGCACGGCGGCCGTGAGCCACTGATCCTGGCGGGCCTGCCCCTCGACGTAATCGCGCAGTCGGCCGTCGCGGATCCGTCGACGGACGATCCCCAATTCGGCCTCGAGGGCGTGTCGGTTGTGCTCGACGCAGTCCTCGCGGGTGAACTCCGCGCGCGGTTTCCGGCAGGCGGGACAGGCGCAGGGCAACTCCTCGAGATCCTCGAGGAAGTAGGCGTCGTCCGTCGTCAGGTACCGTCCCTGGGTTCCCTTCACAACGGCGGCGGTCTCGTCGAAGAGATCGACCCCGGCGTAGGCGAGCACGGCGACGTTCCGTGGCGTGGCGACTCCCGAGAAGTAGACGGCCGTATCCGTGGGAACCGCCTCGCGGACGTTCACGATCGCCTCGACCAGCGCCGCGCCGTGACCCGTGATCGACTGGACGTCCGAAACGGCGTAGGCGTCGGTTCCCTCGTCGGCCGCACCCTCACTCGAGATCACGGCGACGCTCGGGTAATCGACGTCGGGATAGGAAACGGCGAACGACTCCCGGACCTCCTCGGCGGTTCCCCCGGGGAAGCCGCGGTGGGGGAGCACGGTGAGCCGCGAATCGTCGCCCTCCGGCACCGCCCGATCGGAACTCCACAGCGAGCCCGCGTCCTCGAGGACGTCGTCGACGAGCGCGGGCGTCGAACGCGGCTCCTCGAGGCGGAGCTCGCCCACGCGCGCGGCCCCGTCGCGTGCGTGTACTTCGAAGTAGTCGGTCATACCGCACCTCGCGCCGGAGCGCGAAAGAGGCTGTCGATAGCCGCCGACTACGGGCGATCGATCCGAGCGTCCGACGACGGTTCCGGGCGTCCGGGCCACAGCGCAACCGCGAGGTAGCAGAGTCCGAGACCGCGCGTGAACGGAACGACCCACGGCTTCGGTTCGATCGCGTCGGGGTTCTCGTAGGCCGTCTCGAGCGCGACCGCCAGGAACGCCCGCGGCTGTAACAGGGCGGGAAGTCCGAGGACGGCGAACAGCGGCTTGACGCCAGGCCACGCCGTCTCGCGGTTCCGGACGAGCCAGATCGCGGCGACGCCCTCGAGTCGCGCCAGCGGGAGCGTCCACGGTCGAAGCCGGCCGACGTCGGGGTTCTCGAACGCCAGTCGCTCGCCCCGGGCGACGAGCCGATCGGGAGCGAGGATCTCGATCGCGGCGAGCGCGAGCAACAGTGGCCGGAGCATACCCCCGTTAGGTCGGCGACGGAGAAAAACCCGTACCGTTCGGGCCCCCCAGATTCAACTCGAGCGAACCCGTATCAGCCGTATGTCGCCACCGCCGACCGACGAGCCGGGAGACGGCGTCGACGCGATCGACGACGACCGAATCGTCGCGGCGATCCGCACCGCGCCAAAACCCGTCGTGAACACGACCTACCTCGCCGGCGAGTTCGACGTTTCCCCGGAGGCGCTGCTCGAGCGCCTCGAGTCGCTGGTCGCGGACGGACGGCTCGAGGGCCACGAGGTCGTCGGCGAGGGCTACCTCTGGTGGCTCTCGATCGACGAGGAGCTCGAGGGGTAGGAACGCGACCCCGGAGTATCGACGTCTCTTCCGCCCGCAAACATATACGTAAACGGAACCGAGAACGGACGGACTACTCCGCGTCGCCCGACAGCTCGATCAGTTCGACGCGGTCCGGGACGCGGGCGAGGACGTCTGCGGGCCACCCGCGATGTCCGAGCGCGAACTCGGTTTCGGGGTTGTCCTCGACGAGGCGAGCGACGCCGTCGGCCGCGGCCGCGAGTGCCCCGCGGTCGGTTCGGTCGGGAACTTCGGCGGTCAGCGGGTAGCTCTTCGAGAGCGAACGGGGGAAGGGTCCGAAGGGCGGCTGGACCCGCCAGGACTCGTCGTACGCGTCGCCGCCGTCGGTGCGCCCCTCGGTGAGAAAGAGCGCGTCGGGAACCGCGAGTCGCTCGAGTCGCCGGTGGTGGCGAACCACCTCGGGTCGGCGGGCGCTCTCGTGGGACGTATAGAAGAAGGCGCCCTTCGAGACCGGGTCGGAGCGCTCGAGCTGGTCGGCGTGATCGAGCAGCGTCCGGTAGCCGTCGAGCATGGTCGGATGGGCGCGGGCGCGTTGCTCGACCAGCTCGAGGAGGTTGCCCGCGCGGATGGCCTGTTTGATGCGGCGGATCTCCTCGAAGGTGACGTGGAGGTTGTGGGCGGCGAGTTCCTCCTCGCGCCGCTCGTCCCCGAGCGCGCGGAGGTCGTCGGGCGAGTGGGCGGTACAGACCGGACACGAACACGGCAGGTACTCGAGGTCCTCGAGGTGGCGCGTTCCGCGAACCGTCAGGTACCGGTCGTCCCGGGCGTACAGCGCGTAGGCCGCCGAGTCGAACAGGTCACAGCCCATCGCGACCGCGAGCGCGAACATCATGGGGTGGCCGGCGCCGAAGAGGTGGACGGGCGCGTCGGCACCGAGCCCGCGTTTGGCGCCGGCGACGGCGTCGATCATGTCGTCGTAGCGGTAGTCGTTCATCAGCGGGACGACCGCGCCGACGGGGAAGACGTCCAGATCCGTCCCGGCGGCGTGACGGCCCGCGTCCTCGCGGAGGTCGGGGTAGGTCGAGCCCTGAACGGGCGCGGTGACCAGCATCTCGCCGGTGTCGACGCCCTCGGCGAACTCGAGTCGTTCCTGGGTGGTCGCGAGTTCGTCCGCGGCCCGTTCGCGAGGGACGTCCGGCGGCGTCGGAATGTCGACGGGGGTGGCGATGTCCGACCCGATCCGGTGCTGAAAGTCGAGGATCTCCTCGGTGGTGACGTCGATCTCGCCGTACTCCGCGAGCTGGAAGGAGCCGGAGTCGGTCATGATCGCGCCGGGGAAATCCAGCAGGTCGTGAAGTCCCTCCTCGAGAGCTCGTTCGCGGACGTCCTCGGTGCCGTAGATGATATAGGAGTTGGTGATGAGGATCTCGGCGCCGAACTCCTCGGCGAGCCGGCGGGGACTGATCGTGTCCAGGTTCGGATTGATCACCGGCAACAGCGCCGGCGTCTCGACGGTCGCGTCGGCGCGCGGGACGGTGAGCTCGCCGATACGGCCGCCGGCGTCGGCGTCCCGGAGTTCGAAGCACTCGCGCATTCGACCGTGTGTTGGCGAGGGCGTCGGTAAACGTTCCGTTCTCCCGCGAGGCTATCGCTGCGGCGCCGGGCGCCCCGTGGCGGGCGAGCGCGGCGGTCTTGCCCGTTCCGGCGCGTTACCCGCTCGCTTCGAACAGTCGGTAGTACGAGAGCGCGAGCACCGTCCGGCCGTCCCGAATCTCTCCGTCCCGAACCTCGTCCGTTAGCTCCTCGAGTGTCGTCTCGGTCGGTCGGATGGTCTCGTCGTGGTCGAGGCGTTGCTCGGCTGTGGGACGACAGCCGCGGGCGACGAAGAAGTGCATGACCGAGTCGGCGACCCCGTTGATGGGCTCGACCGTGATCAGCGGCTCGAGGCGCTCGGCCTCGCGTCCGGTCTCCTCGGCGAGCTCGCGACGGGCCGCGGCCTCGAGGTCGTCGTCCTCCGGCTCGGTGCCGCCAACGGGAAGGCCGCGGTTGACCCGCGACACGGCCTGGCGCCACTCCTCGATACAGACGACGTCGCCGTCGGGCGTAAACGGGAGGATGCAGACGCTCGCGGGCTCGGAGAGGTAGTCGAACTCGGTTTCGGTGCCGTCCGGCAGTCGGACGGCTTGCGTGATCACGTCGAACCCCGAACAGGAGTACGACGTTCGTTCCTCGAGGGTTTCCCAGGCGAGCGGATCGGTCGGCATACCCCGCGGTACGTCCGTCGGCGTAAAAAACGCCCCGTCACGGCGTCGACGACCGGAAGCGTACCGAGCGTGCAACCGGTGCTATGCGGTGCGTTCCGGCCGACCCGGAGGGCGTACCCGCAGTATAACAAAGCCACGGATCGGTGAACGTCGGCACTCAGAGGGCACCATGGACGAACTAACCGGCTTCCAGCGCGATCTGCTGTACGTCATCGCAGGCAAGGATCGGCCGTCGGGACAGGAGATTCTCGACGACATCAACGAGTACATCGACCAACCGGTCACCCACGGCCGGCTGTATCCGAATCTCGATGCGCTCGTCGAGAAGGAACTCATCGAGAAAGGGGAACTCGATCGCCGAACCAACTACTACGCGCTGACGCCGAAAGGACGCCGCGAACTCCAGCAGCGCCAGGAGTGGGTCAACCGGTACGTCGACGTGTAACCTGGTCCGGCCCCGACCGTCTCGAGTGCGGCGCTTCGAGCGACGCGGACGCTCGCAGCGACGGCTCGCGGTCGGGCGACGCCCGGACGTCGACGGCGGACCGAACCGACCGACGCCGACCCGTAGCGGAGCGGGCGGGAACGGGGACCCTACGACGGACTGTGAGCGCCGTAGGGTGGGCCTACGCGGTCGTTTCGAACGACACTCGGGAGAGGTCGGCCTCGAGGTCGGCGACGTCCTCGTTGAAGGAGGCGACGAACGCGCCGACGTCGTCGACGAGTCGGCGAACCTCGGGCGCCGGCGCGGGGCCGTACTGGGAGAGCAAGTAGGTGCCGTCCGAGCCGCCGACCCGGAGGTAGGAGGCGGCGTCGCCGTCCCACTTCAGCTCCCAGCGCGTTCCGGAGACGGTCGTCCGGTAGGTGCCGTACTCGCCGTCGTAGCGGTGCAGCTCCTGGGCCATCGCGGTCGCGACCTCGCGGATCCTCTCGAGGATGCGGTCGCGCTCGGCGGACAGTTCCGCCGCGCTCGCGACCGCGGGAAAATCCGCCGTCGCGTCGTCGAACAGCCCGTCGAACGACTCGACGTGCTCGTTGAACGCCGCGACGAACGCGTCGTACGCCTCGAGGGCCCGCTCGAGCTCCGCCGGTTCGGGCGGCTGCTTGCTCGAGACGACGTAGATCTCCGAGCCCGAACCGGGCTCGAACCGCAGGTACTGGACGTCCCCGGCCTCGTACTTGAGCGTCCAGTCGCCGTCGGGGGTCTCGAAGGTGCGCTGGCCGTAGTCCCCGCCCTGGAGGACGGCAAGCTGGCGGGCCATCTCGCCGGCGTGGGACCGAACGCGGGCGGCGACCTCGTCGCGTCGCGAGGCGACGTCGTCCGCCGACGCGACGTCGCTATCGAGTCCGTGGCTCATCGTCCGATGGAGGGACCGGAGCGCGGTAACGGTTTGGGTTTCGTCGCCGACGGCGCCGCTCCCCGTAGCGGGACCGCGGGGGCGCTACGGCGCGGGGGATCGTCCTCGCCTCGAGCGGGCGCGAACCGGCGCCGTCGGGGCGTGAAACCGCACGTCGGGCCGGCTACTCGCTCTCGTCGCCCCCCGTCGCCGACTCGTTGTCCGCGCCGTCCTCGGACTCGGTTCCGTTCGAGGCGTCGTCCCCGGATTCGTTCCCGCTCGATTGGGTGCCGTTGCCGCCGTCGATCCCGCCGTTTTCCTCGTCCTCGACGTCCTGGCCGTTTCCGGTTCCCTCCTCGGCCTCGGGCTCGTCGCCCCCGTCGCCGCAGCCGGCGACGAGCGCGGTCGCCGCCGCCGCGCCGGCGGCCCCCCGGAGCCGGCGCCGGGCGCGGCCGGCAGGGCGCGTTCACCCCCCCCCCCCCCCCGCCCGCGCCCCCCCC
>NZ_JAAVUO010000027.1:0-47597 GCF_012163165.1 Natronococcus sp. JC468 | reverse complement strand
TTTCTTCGCTTGAGCCATCGGCTGAGTTTCGCTAGCGATTGGATTGAGACGTTCCTTCCAGATGTTCAAAGGTTGCGCTGATCACTCTTCGGCGAGCGCGCGACTCGGGGAAGGGCAGGCAGACTCCCGGCACTCACCGCGAGCGAACCCGAAGGGTGAGCGAGCGGGCCGACGACTGACTCGGAGTGAGTGAAACGAACGAAGAGAAAGGAGGAGTGCTTTTGATCAACCCTGAGCGGGAGCGAAGCTCCCGCGAGGTCCAAAAGAGCTGCGCTCTTTTGAGGATTTTACCGAGGGACAGCGCGCTGGCGGCAGCTCTGCTGCCGTCAGCGTGCAAGACCGCAGAGTAAAAGGTTGTTAGTTGAGAATCGACTGCGCCACGGTCGCGAGCTGGCCGTTGTCGGCCTCGGTGAGTCGCTCGTCGCCGATCTTCAGGCGCAGGCGCGGGCGGCCGACGTCGATGGGAACCTTCTCAGTGTCGATCAGGCCCATGTCCTCGAGCTTGGTCTTCGTGCGGCTAAAGGTCGCCTTGCTGGCGATGCCGACGTCCTCGCCCCACTTGCTGATGTCGTACAGCAGCGCCTCGTTCTTGGCGGCCACGAGCAGCGAGATCGTCACCTCGTCGAGCCCGTCGCCGTCGCCGCGGGCGGTCTCGAGCGAGTCGAGGATGGCGCTGAAGTCCTCCTGGGCGTCGGGGCTGATCTCGTCGGAGAGCGTGTTCTGTACGTCCGAAATCGGCGGCGTCCGGAGGTTGTACTCCGTGGCGTCCTCCCAGCGGATCGCGTACGCGTCGTGGGTGTCCGCGACGAAGCTCTCGTCGTCGGTGACCAGCCCGCCGACGCGGTCGTTGGCGTGGACGATGGCGACGACGCTGTCTTCCGTGACGAGCAGGGAGTTCTCGGGCGCCTCCTCGAGCGAGCGCAGCGAGAGCGACCCCTGGCTGACGAGGTCGGCGGCGTTCGAGGCGACGATGAAGTCGTCCATGACGTCTTTGAGCGTGCGCTCGTCGGCGAGCATGTGTACCGACGGGAGCTCGCCGTCGAAGGCGGTCGCGACGGAGACGAACTCCTCGATGGCCTCGCGCGAGGGGTTGACCATGTAGACGTCACCGCTCGCGTCTTCGAGGACCGATTCGAGGATATCGTCAATCTGGTGATTGAGTAAATTCGAGGTCATGCCAATACAGAAGTAAACGAGGTACAGTTACTTAATTTTGGTGGCCGTTTTTCCGGCAGAACCGCCGCGTTCCGTTCGATCGCCCGGCGTGAACGCGAGCCCGCCGGCGGGTTCTGCCGCCTCGAGCCATATTAAATTCTATAATTTATGACATCACATTAATAGTATAGCTCACCTTGTGTCTACTTATCTTTGAAATTACGACAAAACTTATGTTGGGGTTCTGGTATTGTAGGGTTGCATGGGTGCAATTGGTGACCTGATCGACTCGGTGCAGGTGTGTGTGGAACAGCGACTTCGAACGGATCCGGACCGACCGCTCTTCCGGACCAGCGCTATCAGTACGTACAGCGGCCCCTAGCCGCTCAGACGAACCGCGACCACAGTTCGCCGGACCAGTAGATATCGCCGTCGTAGATGACCGACGACCCCGTACTCTTCAGCAGCGACACGAGTTCGGTCCGTTCGATCGTAAAACTCGACTCGTTCCCGCAGAGGTAGGCGTACTCGCTGTCGGCCGTGTGGGGCACGTAGTACGATCCCGTCGCGCGGGTCGAATAGCAGTCGAAGGTAACCAGGTAGCGGTCGTCCTCGAGTTCCTCGAGGGTGATCGTCGTCGGCAAGCGACTCTCGCTTTGGGTGAGCGAGTGGGTACCGTCGCCGACGACGGCGTAGTCCTTGCCCATCATGATCCGGCGGCGAGCGAGTCGGAGCGCGCGCTCGATGCTGAACCCGTGGACGAGCAGCCTGGCGAACGTCGAACCGACCTTGATGGCGTGGTCGTTCAGCACCTTCCGGAACGTCACCGCGCCCGCGACGCTGCCCTTCTCGATCAGTTCCATCCCCTCGTAGTAGGAGCCACAGGCGTTGAGGAAGAACGTCTGTGCGGAACTCCGATCCAGGCTCGAGGCCGAGAGCATCCCGTCGGTGCAACGCAGGCCGTCGGTCTCGCAGTGACCGATGTAGTGGACGAAGTCGTAGTCGCTCTCGAAGACGGCGGCGAGTTCGTTTCGCGTCAGCCCCTCTTCGACGGTGACGTCCATCCGGACCTCGTTCGATCGCTGTCGGTAAATCTCGGCGACGTCGTCGTGTTCGCCGGCCATGTCGGGGTCGTTCAGGACGACGCAGATCGACGTCGCCTCGCTCGAGCGCTCGAGGTACGACAGCCGGTTGTGGTAGGCCGCGGCGGTCGATTTGAAGACGTCGATCGGCACGCCGTCGGCGAGCCAGCCGTGGGCCCGCGCGTCCCGCAGGTCCGGTTTGACGATGTCGACCGACGCGACCTGCCCCGAGTGGGCTCCGCCCGGCGAGCCGTTTCCACCCCGGTAGAAGTCTGTCAGCGAGCGCTCGATTAGCTCCTGACCCTCGAGTTCGGAGGTCCGCGGCGTGTAGAGGAGGCTCATCCGATCGAGCAGGAACGGGAGCGTCTCGGCGGTCTCGTACTCCGGGGTGACGTACGTCGCGAGGTGCCACTCCGGGAGTCGGTGTTCGATCGCGTCGAAGGGGGTCTCGAGGTAGGCCGCGAGCCGGGTCGCCGGCGTCGCCTCGTACAGCCGCTCGGCGTCGAACTCCAGCGCGTCGAGCAGACCCGCCTCGGCGAGTTGCGTTCCGTACGGACCGGCGTTGCGGACCAGACAGTCCAGAAAGAACGTCTTCCGGAGGAGTCGTTCCACGTTGCGCTCGAGGCCGGGCATCGGCGACAGCTCCGTTTCGACGCCCTCCTCGGGAACCCGGAGTCGAGGGCGCGTTCCGACGCCGTCGGCGCCGTTCGTCGTTCGCACCGTCGCCTGGAGGTGGTACGCGAGCGGGGCGGTGACGTACAGCGACTCGTAGCAGGGTGGAACGACGAGTTCGATCCCGCTGTCCCGGCGCTCCGAGCGGATGGCGTCCGGAATCTCGAGGTCGTCGCCGAACTCGATCAGCGGCGGATGGCCCCGGAGCGTCGGGTAGGTGCGGTCGGGGCTGGCGGTCTTGTACGACGAGGAGAGATACGAGATGGCCGACGCGACGTCGGCCGGCGAGTCGGAGACGGTGATCGTCCCCGCGGGGCGTTCGTGGCGGCTCCTGAGTCCGACGACGACGCGAACCGGCTCCGGGAACGAGACGACGATCGACTCGAAGTCGTCGGTCTTTCGAATCGTCGCGCGCCCCGAGAACCGGAGGTAGCTCTTGATCTCCGTGTCGACGTCGATCACGTACTCGTCGGTCGGCAACGAGAGCGGTCGACCGCCGGGATCGAGCTCGTACCGGGCGCTCGAGCCGAGCGCGAACGCGTAGACGACCGCGTTCGGAAACCGGAGCTCGTCGGTCGTGACGGTAATCGTCTCGTCGACGGGACGCGGGAGCTCGCGCCCGGTACCGACGACCGAGAGATCGCTACCGACGACGGTGAGCTCGGCGTTGTCCGTGTCCATGACGTGGAGCGCGTCCCCGGCCATCGCCCACTCTATCATTCGATATACTGAATGCCCGCCCGATTAGTTAGGTGTATCGGACGTTCCTCTCCGCCCGAAACGTCTCCCCGGCTGAACGTATCGACCCGACTTGCCGTAGACGGGTACACTTATACGGAGTCCGAACCGCACACCAGACATGGATCACGAGCACGTCCGGGACGTCGATCCCGCCGTCGCCGACGCACTCGAGGGAGAGATCGACCGACAGCGCGATTCGCTCCAGATGATCGCCAGCGAGAACCACGTCAGCCGCGCCGTCCTCGACGCCCAGGGCAGCGCCCTCACCAACAAGTACGCCGAGGGCTACCCGGGCGCCCGGTACTACGGCGGCTGCGAGTACGCCGACGAGGTCGAGGAACTCGCCATCGAGCGCGCGACGGAACTGTTCGGAGCCGAGCACGTCAACGTCCAGCCCCACTCGGGCACCCAGGCCAACCAGGCCGTCTACTTCGCGATGCTCGAGCCCGGCGACAAGATCCTCTCGCTGGATCTGAACCACGGCGGCCACCTGAGCCACGGCCACCCCGCGAACTTCGTCGGCCAGCTCTACGAGGTCGAACAGTACGAGGTCGACCCGGAGACGGGGTATCTCGACTACGAGGGCCTGGCCGACCACGCCGCCGAGTTCGAGCCCGACGTCATCGTCTCGGGGTACTCGGCGTACCCCCGCGAGGTCGAGTGGGAGCGCATCCAGGAGGCCGCCGACGACGTCGGCGCCTACCACCTCGCCGACATCGCCCACATCACGGGCCTGGTCGCCGCGGGCGTCCACGAATCGCCCGTCGGCGTCGCCGACTTCGTCACCGGCAGCACCCACAAGACGATCCGCTCCGGACGGGGCGGGATCGTGATGTGCGACGAGGAGTACGCCGACGACATCGACGCCGCCGTCTTCCCCGGCGGACAGGGCGGCCCGCTGATGCACAACGTCGCCGGCAAGGCGGTCGGGTTCAAGGAAGCACTCCAGCCGGAGTTCGAGGAGTACGCCTCCCAGACCGTCGCGAACGCGAAGGCGCTTGGCGATCAGCTCTCCGAGCACGGGTTCTCGCTGGTCTCGGACGGGACCGACAACCACCTCGTGCTCGTCGACCTCCGGGAGAGCCACCCCGACACCAGCGGGGGCGACGCCGAGGAGGCCCTCGAGGACGCCGGGATCGTCCTCAACGGGAACACGGTGCCCGGCGAGACGCGCTCGCCGTTCGACCCCTCGGGGATCCGCGCCGGTACGCCCGGGCTGACGACCCGGGGATTCGACGAGGACGACTGCCGCGAGGTCGCCGACCTGATCGCCCGCGTGATCGACGCGCCCGACGACGAGGACGTCATCGCCGACGTTCGCGACGAGGTCGCGACGCTTTGCGAGGCGAACCCGCTCTACGAGTAGCGATCGATAGCGATCCGTTTCGGTAGCCGGCGACCGACAGGCCGCCGGCGCGCGCCTTTTCCGACCAGTTCCTGTACACCCGACCCCGTCGACGCGTTCGACGAGGGGCGCCGATCCTCGACCTGTCCACGGACGTGGGTATCGAGTTCCGTCCGCGGGCGGAGATGAGCACGAATCCGAGCGTTGATTACCCTCGCGGTCGCCTCCTCGAGTATGACCGAGATCATCGACGGGAAGGCGGTCGCGAGCCGGATCCGCGACGATCTGACGGAATCGATCGAGCGACTCGCGGATGCCGGCGCCCGGCCCGGGCTGGCGACGGTGCTGATGGGCGACGATCCCGCGAGCCAGACGTACGTGAACATGAAACAACGCGACTGCGAGGAGGTCGGCATCGAGAGCCACCACGTCGACGTCGACGGCGACGCCCCCGCCGAGGAACTGTACGACGCGATCGCCGATCTCAACGGGAACGACGACGTCCACGGCTACATCGTCCAGGCCCCGGTTCCCGACCACGTCGACTACCGCGATGTGATCCGCCGGGTCGATCCCGCGAAGGACGTCGACGGCTTCCACCCCGAGAACGTCGGTCGACTGGTCGCCGGCGACGCCCGGTTCCGTCCCTGCACGCCCCACGGCGTCCAGAAGCTGCTCGAGGCCGCCGGCGTCGAGACGGAGGGCGCGGACGTGACCATCGTCGGCCGCTCCGATATCGTCGGCAAGCCGCTGGCAAACCTGCTGATCCAGAAGGCTGACGACGGGAACGCGACGGTCACCGTCTGTCACTCCCGCACCGAGGACCTCGCCGAGAAGACCCGCGGCGCCGATATCGTCGTCGCGGCCGCGGGCGCGCCCGAGCTGGTCGACGGCTCGATGATCGGCGAGGGCGCGGTCGTGATCGACGTCGGCGTCAACCGCGTCGACGCCGACACCGAGAAGGGGTACGAGCTCGTCGGCGACGTCGAGTTCGAGAGCGCCAGAGAGCGGGCGAGCGCGATCACGCCCGTCCCCGGGGGGGTCGGGCCGATGACCCGCGCGATGTTGCTCTACAACACTGTCGAGGCCGCGAGCCTGCAGGAGGACGTGGCCGTCGACCTGCCCTGAGCTGCAGATTCGAGGCCGAGGAGAGACTCCCTTCAGCCGTCCTCGAATCGGATCAGGCCGCGCTCCTCGAGTTGCATGAGGAAGTACGCGAGCGTCTCGTCGACGGGTTCGACCCGGTCGGCGTCGTGCGCGTCGGCGACGATCGCGGCGATCTCCGATATCGTGTGGTCGCCATCGCAGTGACGCCAGACGGTCGCCCCGACGGAGTCCAGCGTCAGTTCGCGTTCCCTGCTCGTTCCGAAGAGGTCGAACAGGAACCGATCGAGCCGGTTTCGCGGCGTTTTCGTCCAGGTGATCTCGACCCGGGACTCGCCGTCGACGGTCGTCTCCCGCCAGTCGTCGTCGTCCCGCCGCGGAACCGCGCTCGGCGCGTGTCCGCCCATCGTCGGACGGTCGATCAGGCGCCCTCCGGCTCGGACGCGTTCCAGAGCACGCTCGCCGCGAACAGGCCCACGAGGACGGCGAGGGCGACGACGCCGAGCGTCGCCTGAGTCGCGCCGTCGAGTCCGAGCGGGAACGGGGCGCCCTCGGCGTTCCCGATCCCGCCGACGTAGAGCGCGCCGATGACGATCCCCATGATCGCCTCGCCGGTGATCAGCCCGGCCGCGACGATCCGCCCCCTCGAGGTCGTCCGTTCGGCGAGCGTTCCCTCCTCGTCGTCGCGTCGTTCGACGTACCGGTCGATCCCGGCCCGGAGCAGTCCCCCGAGGAAGATCGGCGTCGCGAGCGTGATCGGCAGGTAGATGCCCACCGCGAACGGGAGGACGGGGACGTCCATGAGGATCAGGACCAACGCGAAGACGGCGCCGATGAGGATCATTCCCCACTGGGCGGTGCCCGTGAGCACGCCCTCGGAAATCAGCGCCATCATCCCGGCCTGGGGCGCGGGAATGGTATCGCTCCCGATACCGTAGGCCTGGTCGAAAAAGGACAGGACCCAGCCCGCGAACAGCGCCGACAGCGCGATCCCGATCACCTGCGCGAGCTGTTGTTTTCGCGGCGTCGCGCCGAGGAGCTGGCCCGTCTTGAGGTCCTGGGAGGTGTCGCCCGCGACCGCCGCGGCGATCGCGACGACCGAGGCCGTCATCAACACGACGACGGGGTCGGTCGCGCCGACCGACCGCAGCGCCAGCGCGGCGATCAGGATCGTGGCCACGGCCATCCCGGAGACGGGATTCGAGGAGCTGCCAACGATCCCGACGAGGTACGCCGAGACGGCGACGAAGAGGAACGCCGCGATCACGGCGATGAACCCGCCGACGAGGCCGACCTGCACCTGAGGCACCGCGACCAGCGCGAGCGCGATCAGGACGGCGCCGACCACGACGACCTTCATCGGCAGGTCGCGCTGGGTCCGTTTCGCGTCGGCGGTCGCGGCCGCGCCGGAGCCGCCGATCTCCGCCGCGGCGGTCCCCAGCGCGTCGACGATGGTGCCCCGCATCGAGAGGATGGCGTAGAAGCCGCCGACGATCATCGCGCCCGCGCCGACGTAGCGGACGTACTCGTCCCAGACGGCGTCGGCCTGGGCCATCAGCGCCGCGTCGGCGGCCGACTCGGGGACGAACCCGCCGGTGATCAACAGCGGGATCAGCATCAGCCAGGCGACCAGCCCGCCGCCGAAGACGTAGCCGGCGATCCGCGGCCCGATGATGTAGCCGACGCCCAGCAGCGCGGGCGTGAAGTCGCCGCCGATGGCGAACCCGTCGGTCTCGCCGACCGAGAACGCCGTCTGGATCGTCGTCCGGAACGCGGCCATCCCGTTGGCCAGCCACATGTAGAGGAAGCTCACCAGAAAGCCGAAGGAGATGAGCTTCACGCCCTCGTCGCCGCGGGACCCGGCCTCGAGCACGTCCGCACAGGCGGTCCCCTCCGGGTAGGGGAGCTCCTCGTGGCGGTCGACGATGAGGTACCGGCGCATCGGGACCATGAAGAGAACTCCGAGCAGCCCGCCCAGAACCGCGACTACCGCGGTGTTGACGACGTCGATGGGCTGATCGAGGAAGGTAACCCCCGCGATGGTGAAGATGACGCCGGCCGCGAGCGCCTCGCCGGCGGAGGTCATCGTCTGGACGATGTTGTTCTCGAGGATCGTTCCGCCGATACCGACCCGTCGAAGGCCGTAGAAGACGCCCATACTGATAACCGCGGCCGGAATCGAGGCGCTGATGGTCATCCCCGAGCGCATCCCGAGGTACATGTTCGCCGTCAGCATCACGACGTTGAGCGCGAGCCCGATGAGCACCGCCTTGATCGTGAGCTCGGCGACGCTGCGTCCCGCGGGGACGTAGGGACTCGGCCCCGCCGCCGATTCGCTGGCTGTACGATCGTCGGTTCGTACCGCTCCGTCCTCAGATGGTCCGTGTGACATGATAGAGCCCAGTGGACGCTCCCGCGAGCCGCCGGCGCGGCGACGGTCGAGCGTCCCTGCGGTCGCTTCGACGCTAACCGGTCGCGGGTATAAATGCGGCAAGATCTACCCGGCCGTACACGATATGCTATCGTTTCACAAGTGATGTGGGTCGATCGAGTGGGTATGGGCGGGTCCGTTTCACGGCGTCGGAGGGCGACGCGACGGCGGCCGACCCCGAAGCGGTCACTCGAGCTCCTCGAGTCGCTCCTGGGCCCGGGCGAACGCCAGTTCGTCACCCCGCAGCCCGTTCGCGAGGTCGCGGGTCGCCTCGACCAGCCGCTCGGCCGTGTGCGCCTCGACGTCGCCGTCGAGCATCCGAACTCGTTTGACGTGCTCGCCCAGCGTCTCGAGGGCGCCGCGCTCGGCGCCGGTTAGCTCCCGGCTCTCGCTCCAGTCGCGGACGTCGCGTCGGTACTCTCGAACCGCGTTCGCGTAGGCGAGCCCGCGAGCGCCCCGTAGCGACGGCGGCACGTCCTCGGCGGGCGGACGCTCGCCCTCGTCGGCCCCCCGTAGCAGCGAGAGGAAGTACAGCTCCTCGCGGTCCTCCAGGTCGGTCGCGCGACCGACGACGTCGGCGACGTGGAGCAGTTCGATCGCGGCCAGGTAGTCGTCGTCGAGCTCGCGGAGGTTGCCGGCGTTGATGAACCCCCGCCGCCGAACGTACGCTTTCGTGCGGTCGCGTGCGCGTCTCGCGAGTTCGTCGGTCGACGCCTCGTCGATGGCGTTTCGGACGGGGGTGAGATCGAACTCGACGGCGAGGTCGGTGTGTTCGGTGCGCGCGTCGAGGCCGACGCTGCGGAGGCTCCCGCAGGCGGGACAGCCGACGCTGCCCGTCTCGTAGTACGACCACCTGGTTCCACACTCCTTGCACTCGCGTTCGCCCCTGACCTTCATGCTCGACGGTACGGGCGGGTCGGCAAAAAGTCCCGGCGGACCCCGGCAGCGAGACCGTCCGTCCGAGTGCGAACGGGCCCCGCCACCGAGCCGCAAGCGATCGATTGCCGACCGGAAAACCGCCACTTACTTTCGAAATCGAACGGCCCCGTGTCGGATCCGCGGCCCCGACGCCGCCAATCGCGGATTAGCGTCCGCCACGGCGACCTTTTTTGCGATCGGTCCGGTAGTGGTCGGCATGCGCGACGAAGAGGAAATCCGGGAGCAGTACGAGTTCCTCGAGGAGCACCTCGAGAGCGAGGAGATGCGCCACGACGGCGTCAGAGAGATGTTTACCTACTACAAGCGAGCCCTGGGGTGGGTGCTCGAGGAGGAACACATGTAACGTCCTCCCGCGACTGGCGTCGTTGCGTTCCCGTCACAGACGGGGGTCCCACGGGTTGGAGCGGTTCCACACTCGTCGAAGACGGTGGGGTCGTGCCATTCCGATCCCAGACCGAGATAGTGGGCTTTCTCCTCGACCACCGTGAACCGGGGGGCTCCGCCTCGGAGGAGACCGCTACTGTCGGAAACGCTTTCCGCGCACCGATCGCACGCGGCCGTCGCCTGGGACGGGTCGTGAGCTCCGATTGGACGTTCACTACCGTCTGTCGGCAGTACGAGGAGTCTTCCTGAACGGAACCTCTCGTCTCCCGATCGGTTTGCGACAAACTTAAGTATGGGGAACGGAATCTTTCGAGTGACGCTTCGCTTGGAGGGCCGAAGCGTCAGCGGGGACCAATTCAGGGCGGCAAGCGGCCGCGCGACATTTTTCCGTCGCGCGGCCTGCTTTCCTGTTTCCACAATCACCGTCTATCGACCGATACGTGTGCGTGTTCCAACCCTGCCCAAAACCGGTCGGTTCGAACTGGAGGCCAGACGACATGAAAGCGGAGTTACGATCCGTCTCCGATCTAAATCTCAAACAGGTTATCATTTGAAACTGGCCGAAACAGCTATCCTCGATGGTAATATCCCCGTTTCGGTCGAAACGACCCGATAGCCTTATTAAAATTCGACAGTAAGTAGGAGTGGTACTTTCCCAATGTACGACCTGACAGGATTCCAGCGCGATCTCCTCTACGTCATCGCCGGCGAGGAAGAACCACACGGGCTGGCCATCAAGGAGGAACTCGAGGAGTACTACGAGAAGGAGATCCACCACGGTCGGCTGTATCCCAACCTCGACACGCTCGTCGACAAGGGGCTCGTCGAGAAGGGGAGCCGCGACCGTCGGACCAACTTCTACACGCTCACCCGTCGCGGTCGCCGGGAGCTCGAGGCGCGCCGGGAGTGGGAAGCGCAGTACGTCGATCTGTAAGGCGCGCTGACCCGTCCGGACGACCAGACCCGTCGGTTCCTGTCGGTCCGGCCTCCTCGCCGGCGCCGAACGGGGCGAGGCGAGCGTGCCCGTCCGTTCGGATCGCCTTGGGCGACGGCGGTCGGCTTATATACGCCCGTGCGAAACTACGTGGAGTGAACGGGGTTACGCTGCAGCTGGCCGAGGGACCGCTCGACGCCACCGTCGCCCGCATCGCGCTGGCCGGGGCGCTGGGTATGTTCCTCGGGCTCGAGCGCGAGTGGTCACAGAAGTCCGCCGGAATCCGCACCTTCTCGCTGATCAGTCTGCTCGCCGCGGTCTTTACGATCCTCGTTCTCGAGACCGACGTCGGAGAGAGCCTGCTGGCGCTGGGCGGAGTGCTCGTGATCGTTCAGGGCGTGTTACTCGCCGTCCAGGGGTTGACCAGCGACGAGGACGAGACCAGACTCTCGCTGACAACGTCGGTGTCGATGCTGGTCGCCTACGGCGTCGGCGCGCTCGTCGCCTCCGGCTTTATCATCGAGGGCGTCACCGTCGCCGTCCTCTCGTCGCTGCTGCTCGTCTTGAAGCGGGAACTGCACCAGTTCGCCGGCGGACTCAACCGCGAGGAGATGCGCTCGACGACGGAGTTCGCGATCCTCGCCTTCGTCGTCTACCCGCTGTTGCCCGCCCGGTACGACCTCGAGATCGGCGAGTTGACGATCCCGCTCGAGCCCCAGGTCATCTGGCTGATGGTCGTCGCCGTCGCCGGAATCGGCATCGCGAATTACGCGATCGTCTCGACGTACGGCAGCCGCGGGATCGCCGTCACCGGCTTTTTCGGCGGGCTGGCGTCCTCGACGGCCGTCGTCGGGACGATGCTCGATCACGTCAACCAGCGCCCCGAGGCGACCTCCTACGCCGTCGCCGCAATCTTGCTGGCGAACGCGGCGATGGCCGCCCGAAACCTGGCGATCGCGGTCGGGTTCACGATCGGCAGCGGCAGCGCCGTTCTGCTCGAGGCGATCGTCCCACTCGGGGCAGTCATCCTGCTCGCGTTCCTCATCGCCGGTCTCATCGCCGACTGGCGCGAGTCGGGTTCGATGGAACTCGAGAGTCCGTTTTCGTTGAAAAACGCCCTCGGATTCGGCGCCGTCTTCCTCGTCGTGCTCGTGTTCGGCTCGCTCGCCGAGACGTGGTTCGGCACCCTCGGGTTCTACGCGACCGCAGTCGCCAGCGGGTTCGTCTCGAGCGCGGGCGCGACGACCTCGGCGGTCGTCCTCTACCGCGGGGGTCAGCTCAGCGGCCCGGAGGCGACGATCGCGATCCTGCTGGCGACGGTCTCGAGCATCGTCGTCAAGACGGCGCTGGCGGCGACGTCCTCGAACGAGGGGTTTCGCAATCAGGTCGCGCTCTACAGCGCCGTCCTGCTGGTCGGGGGTGGGCTCGCGGCCGCGCTGGTCGTCGTGTAGCGGGCGAGGGAACGTCTCTTTAACTCGGTAGCGCCCCAACGGCGTGCATGGACCGCGACACGGTCGAACCGCAGGTGGGGACGATGCCCGGCGAGCGGGCGAAACGCTGGGCCGAGTACCACCACCGATACGCCGCGCCGAGCACGTACGTCTACGAGTTCGTCTGGGACGCGCAAGCCGAGGCGGTCGGCCCGTTCTGCACCGACGTCGACGGCAACGTCCTGCTGGATTTTACGAGCCACGTCGCCGCCGCACCGCTTGGCTACAACAATCCGACGATCCGCGAGAAGCTCGCCGAGTTCGACCTCGTCGATCCGCTGAAGATCGCCGGCCAGGACTTCTACGTTAGCGGCGGCTGGCCGCCCGAGGACCCCGAGTTTCCGGGCCCGACGCAGTTGATGGACCGGTTAGTCGCGATGGCCGACCACTACGGGATGGATCGAGTTTTCCTCTCGAACTCCGGCGCCGAGGCCGTCGAGAACGCGATCAAGATCTGCTACGCCGCTGGCGGGCATCGCGCCGTTACCTTCGAGGGCGCCTTCCACGGCCGGACGCTGGGCGCGCTCTCGCTGAACCGCTCGAAGACCGTCCACCGGCGGGGCTATCCCGAGGTTCCGGGCGTCGTCAGCGTTCCCTACCCCGCGACCCCCGAGGAGTACGAGACCCGCTGGCTGACCGACGGCCCCGGCGGGAACGTCCTCGCCGACAAGCTCCACCCCGATCGGGGCGTGATCGACCCCAACGAGGTCGCCTACCTGATCCTCGAGCCGATTCAGGGCGAGGGCGGCTACCGCATCGCCCACCCCGAGTTCGCCCGGGACCTCGAGGACCTCCGCGAGCGCTACGACCTGAAGATCGTCGCCGACGAGATCCAGTCCGGGCTCGGCCGCACCGGGGAGCTGTGGGCCGTCGACGACTTCGAGTTGACACCCGACGTTATCGCCGCCGGAAAGGGGCTACGCGTCGGCGCGACGATCTCGCGATCCGACGTCTTCCCCGAGGAGACGGGGCGGCTCTCCTCGACGTGGGGCGCCGGCGACGCGATCGCCGCGATGCAGGGGGTCCTGACGATCGACGCCATCCACGAGGACGACCTGCTTTCGAACGTCCGCGAGCGCGGCGAGCAGCTCCGCCGTCGCCTCGAGGCGGCCGACCTGCCGGGGGCCGTCGACGTTCGTGGGAAGGGGCTGATGGTCGCCGTCGAGTTCGACACCGAGCAGCGACGCGAGGCCGTCGTCGCGGCCGCCCTCGAGCGGGGGTTGCTCACGATCGGCTGCGGCCACGCGTCGCTGCGACTCCTGCCGCCGCTCGACGTCACCGAACGGGAGATCGACCTCGGGGTCGAGCTGTTGCTCGAGGCCGTCGAGAGCGCCGCAGCCGACCGGTCGCGGTCCGCGTAGGCGGATCACGAAAGCCGCAGCTACTTGGCGCTACCGCACCCAGTGGCGATACGATGATCGGTGCCTACACCATCGGCAAGAAGGCGCTACTGTTCGGGTACAAGCGATACGGCGTTCCGGGAGCGATCCTCTCTGGCGGCGTCGTGCTGGCGGGCTACGTGGCCGTCCGCCGCCTGCTGCGGGGCGACTCGAACGCGAACTCGCTCGGCGAGGCCCTCGAGAACGAACTCGAGGAGACGACAACGGACGACGACGGGACGGCAGACGGCTCGAACGCGTCGAACTAGCGCGCGACTCGATCGGTCGCCGCCGGCGACCGCAACGCTATCCTGCAGCCGCTTCGAACCGCCGGTAGATGTCACGAGAACCGCGGATCCGACGGCTCGTCGGGGAACTCGCGCTCGAGAAGAAGGTTCGGCTCACACACGGCGCGAACGACCCCGAGGGACGGGCGACGGGCTACGTGGCGGGCGTCGACCGACTCGGGATTCCGCCGTTGCGGATGGCCGACGGACCCCTCGGCGTGCGGATCCCCAACGAGTCCGCGACGGCGTTTCCCGCCCCGATGGCGCTGGCCGCGACCTTCGACGCAGACCTCGCGAGCGAGCACGGGGAAGCCCTCGGACGCGAGACTAGGGGCAAGGGACAGGACGTCCTGCTCGCGCCCGGCGCCAACCTCGTTCGGGTCCCCCACAACGGCCGGAACTTCGAGTACTTCGCCGAGGACCCCGTCCTCTCGGCGTCGCTCGCGGGAGCCGTCGTGGCAGGGATCCAGTCCCAGGACGTCGTCGCGACGCCGAAACACTACGTCGCGAACAGCCAGGAGACCGCCCGCGCTGCCGTCGACGCCGAGATCGACGAGCGCGCGCTGCGCGAACTGTACCTTCCGTCGTTTCGCTCGGCCGTCGAAGCCGGCGCGGGCTCGATCATGACCGCCTACAACGACGTCAACGGAACCCGAATGAGCGACCACGAGCGACTGCTCCGAGACGTGCTGAAGGGCGAGTGGGGGTTCGAGGGGTACGTCGTTTCGGACTGGTTCGGCACCGAGGGCGCGGCCGCCGCGGCCAACGGCGGCCTCGACCTCGAGATGCCGGGAATCACGATGGCGGAGATGCAGTCCGCGATGGCGGGCGACGACGCCGACGCCGCGGACGGAAACGGCGACGAAGCGGGCGAGCTCCCGGACGCGATCGCCGACGGGATGCCCGACCACGAGAGCTGCGAGCGGTTCGCCGACTCGCTGGCCGAGGCCGTCGAGTCGGGCGCCGTTTCCGAGGATCGGCTCGACGACATGGTCGCACGGGTTCTCCGGGAGATGGACCGGGTCGGCCTGCTCGAGGGCGGCGACGACCGCGCGGACGGCGCGGTCGACACGCCCGCCCACCGCGAGCTCGCGACCCGCGTTGCGACGCGGGGAACCGTCCTGCTCGAGAACGACAGGGTCCTGCCGTTCTCGGACGACGCGGACGTCGCCGTTATCGGCCCGAACGTCGACGAGCCCGTCCTCGGGGGCGGGGGCTCGTCGGAGACGACGCCCGTCGTCGAAACCGATCCGCAAGCCGGACTCGCCGAGCGCGCCGACGGCGAGGTGACGGTCGCACACGGCCTCCCGCGGATCGAGGGTGTGTCGATGCTCGAGGAGTTCACCGGCGGCGAGGACGACCGCGCGGAGCCGAGCCGGGAGCCCGACCTCGAGGGCGCCGCGGCGGCCGCGCGCGAGGCTGACGTCGCGGTCGTCTTCGTTCGCGACACCGCGAGCGAGGCGGTCGACCGCGAGGATCTGCGCCTGCCCGGCCGACAGAACGAACTGGTCGAGACGATCGCCGCGGAAAACGACCGCACGGTCGTCGTCGTCAACTCGAGCGGGCCGATTGAGTGTCCCTGGCACGAGGAGGTCGCCGCCGTCCTCGAGAACTGGTACCCCGGCCAGGCCCACGGCGACGCCGTTGCGTCGATCCTCTACGGCGACGCCGACCCGGGCGGACGGCTCCCCGTGACGTTCGCGCCCGAGGACGCCTACCCGACGGCGGACGAACGGCGCTATCCGGGTGTCGACGGGACGGCCCGCTACGACGAGGGGGTCTTCGTCGGCTACCGCCACTTCGATTCGGCCGAGCGGGAGCCGACCTACCCCTTCGGCCACGGCCGCAGCTACGCCGACTACGAGTACGTCGACGCCGACCCGGACCTCGAGGACGGAACCGTTCGCGTCACCGTCGAGAACACGGCCGACCGGGACGGGCGGGAGGTCGTCCAAGTCTACGTCCGCCCGCCGACCGTCGACGGGGTCGATCGCCCCGTTCGCGAACTCGCGGGCTTCGAGAGCGTCGCGATCCCGGCCGGCGAGCGCGTCTCGGTGACGGTCGATCTCGAGGCCCTCGCGTTCGCTCGCTACGGCGAGGACGGTGAGGGCTGGACGGTCGATCCGGGCGAGTACGCCCTCGAGGTCGGTCGGTCCTCGCGCGATATCCGTGCGACCCTGCGAACGGACCTCGAGGCGGGGTTCCGGGAACGGGTTCGGCAGTCGCTCGCGACTGGTGGGCCGCCACCTACCGACGGGTAGCAGCGACGTCGTGACGTCCGTGTCGATCGGACACGGAACCGTCCGTTCGGCGGAAACTATCATGGGAGTGGACGGTCTCGTCGGAGCCATGGCTCGCCGACATTGCCCGAACTGTGACGTCGAGATGGAGGCAACTGCCGTGACTACGGCGGAGGCCGGAGGCCTCTACGTCAAAACTGAACGAGAGAGCGGAATACTCAAACGGCTCGGTATCGGTGAGAGCACATCTCTTGACGCGGTTCTCTGTCCCGAGTGTGGGTTGACGCAACTCTACGCCGACCTCGAGGAGTAGCGCCCAGTATCCGTACCGAACTACTGACCCGGTCTACTGGCTCCCTCGGAGCTCCGCGACGTGGTCGATCCGCTGCTGGACCAGGTCGGGTTTGCCGATGTCGTGGCGGACGTGGAGTCCCTCCTCGCCGGCGACCTCGAGGGCCGCTTCCGCGATTTCCTCTGCCTCAGTGATCGAGTCGGCGACGCCGATGAGGGCGAACGCTCGCGAGGTCGTCGTGTAGATGCCGTCGTCGCGCTCGTCCACGCTGGCGTAGTACAGCAGGGCGTCGCCCGCGCTCTCTTCGTCGACCTGCACCTTCGCACCCGCCTTCGGATCCGTCGGGTACCCCTCGGGGACCGCGTACTTACAGACCGTCGCCTGCGAGGCGAACTCGAGTTCCGGCAGCCCATCACCGTCTCGGGCGGCCGTGAGGACCTCGAGGAACTCCGTCTCGAGCACGGGCAGGGTGTTCATCGCCTCGGGGTCGCCGAAGCGGGCGTTGAACTCGATCACCTTCGGCCCCTCGGCGGTAAGCATGAACTGCCCGTAGAGGATCCCGCGGTAGTCCTCGAGGGCCTCGACGGTCGCCTCGATGATCGAGACGGCCTCCTCGTAGTCGGCCTCGGTCATGAACGGCAGTTCGAATGCGGCGTCGGAGTAGCTGCCCATCCCCCCGGTGTTGGGCCCCTCGTCGCCCTCGTAGGCCCGCTTGTGGTCCTGAACGGCGGGGGCGGTCCGGACCTCGCCGTCGGCGACGAACGCCTGGACGGTGAACTCCTCGCCGACCAGCCGCTCCTCGAGGACGATCCGATCGTAGTCCGACTCGCGGATGTACTTCTTGCCCTCCTCGGCGGTGACCTGGTCGCCGATGACCTTCACGCCCTTTCCGCCCGTCAGCCCGGCGGGCTTGATCGCGAGGTCGCCGTCGTACTCGTCGATAAAGTCACAGGCCGCGTCCGTGTCGTCGAAGGTCTCGAAGTCGGGACAGCCCGGCACGTCGTGTTCGGCCATGAACCGCCGCTGGAAGGCCTTGTCCGTCTCGATGCGGGCCTCGTCGGCCTTCGGACCGAACGCGTAGATCCCCGCGTCCTCGAGTTCGTCGACGACGCCGGCCTCGAGGGGCGCCTCGGGGCCGACGACGGCAAGCGTCACCCCGACCGCCTCGGCGTACTCACGGACCGCCTTCGGGTTGGTCGTCTCGAGCGTCTCGAACTCGGTCGCGAGCCGGGCGATCCCGGGGTTTCGGTTGCCGGCGCAGGCGTGGATGTCGGCCTCGCTCGCCGCAAGCGCCCGCGCGATCGCGTGTTCGCGCCCGCCGCCGCCGATCAGGAGCACGTGCTCTGCCATGCCCGATAGGGAAACGCACGAACCTGTAAACGTTGCCCTTTGTACGAGCAAAAAGTATGCACGAGTACGGGTATTCGACGCCGTCGCGAGCGGTCGCTCTCAGTCGTCGCCGGCGGGCGAGGGCTCGAGGGGCGCGCCGGCGTCCTTGTCGGTGTCGCCCTCCTCGATCCCGTCCGGGCGGGGGAAGTGCTCGATCGTCTGCTCGCGGAAGGCCTCCTCGTCGAACTCGTACTCGCCCTCGAGGAACTCGAGCACCTCGAGGGTGTCCCGTCGCGCGTTCTTCAGGCAGGTCGAGGCGCCCGGCGAGGGAGTGATGTTGAAGATGATGTCGTCGCCGACGATCTTGGCCTCGCCCATGTCGAGGGACTTCGTCTCGGTGTCGACGATCTGGGGGCGGACGCCGCCGTACCCCTTCGCGCGCTCGATGTCGTCGAGTTCGACGCTGGGGACGACCTTCTGGACGTGCGGGAGGAACTGCTTCGGACCGACGTTGGGCACGTCGTAGACGAGATTTCGAAGGACGTACGGCAGGAGGATGCGATCCGAGAGGATGTTCGCGTAGCTGAGAAACGCCGCGGCGTTGAGCCCGAAGACGTCGAGGAAGTCCGTGACGGTGGAGATACGCCCGCGCTCGAGAGCCGGGACGAGCTTCGCGGTCGGGCCGAAGCGCGTGATCGAGGGGTCGTGGACGTCGGCGTCGCCGTGGACCGCGGCGAAGGGGAGTTTCTTCATCTGGAGGGTGTAGACCTTCCCGTTGAGCAGGTCGTCCGCCAGGAAGAAACTACCCGCGACCGGGAGCAACACCTTGTTCTCGCCGTAGCCCAGCTCTTTGGCGATCTGGAGGCTGTGGGAGCCGGCGGCGACGACGGTCGCGTCGCAGTCGAAGCGCCCGTCGGTCGTCTCGATGGTGTAGCCGTCGAGCGTCGGCGTGATGTCCTCGACCTTCGTCCCGGTGTAGACGTCGACGCCCGCCTCCTCGCGGGCGAGTTCGACGAACGACTGGGTCGTCGCGCCGTAGTCGACGACGTAGCCGTCGGGCGTCTGGAGCGCGCGCAGTTCCTTGTCCGGGTCCCGTCCCTCGACGACATTCGGCTCGAGGTCGGCGATCTCCTCGCGACCGATCGAGCGCAGCTTCGGGAACAGGTCGCCGAAGCCGTCGCCCTCGTAGCGTCGCTCGAGTTCCGCGACCTCCTCCCGACCGACGCCCAGCACCATCTTGCTGCGCTTGTCGTGCATCTCCCGGTCGGAGTCGTGGTTCTCGAGGTAGCCCGCGAGCATCTCCGCGCCCTCCTTGACGTCCCGGGCTTTCTCGAGGGTGTAGTTGGTCTCGATGTCCCCGAAGTGCAGCGTCTGGGAGTTGTTCGTGTGGTCGGAGTTGATCGCCGCGATCTCGTCTTCCTTCTCGATCAGTGCGATGGAGTCGATATCGGTGAACGTCGCGGTCGTGTACAGCAGGGAGGCGCCGCTGATACCGCCGCCGACGATAACGAGGTCGTACTTGCCAGACATTGTTGTGGTGGCCGCTACGTGTTCAACTTCGGTCCAGACGTATAACTCATATTTTTCTCTCGGAAGATTCGTCGATCGACGAAAACCCTCTCGACGAGGGGTGTACCGCCCTCGAGCGAGAGTCTCTCGGCCGGCTCAGAACTGATGTTGCCGCGTTTGACGCCACTACTGTCAGCGAAATACGGCGTATCACGAACAGTGCAGCGTTGGATCGCGTCGATCCGAACTCGTCTCGAAGCGGAAGGTCCATTTCCCGACCGCTTCGAATAGCGGCTAATGCGACAGTACCTCGAGCTCGTCGACTCGGTGCTCTCGACGGGGACCCACAAACCCAACCGGACCGGGGTCGACACGATCTCGTCGTTCAGCGAACACTACGAGGTCGATCTCCGGGAGGGGTTCCCGCTGCTGACGACCAAGAAGATGGACGGCTACCGCTGGAACTCGATGCTCCACGAGGTCGCCTGGTACCTCTCGGGGCAGGAACACATCCGTGAGCTGCGCGAGGAGACGAAAATCTGGGACGCCTGGGCCGACGACGAGGGTCGTCTCGACACCGCCTACGGGCGGTTCTGGCGGCGGTACCCCGTTCCCGACGAGGACGGCCGTCTCGAGGGCGAGAGCTGGCCCGACGAGCACTACCGCTGGGTCACAGAGGAATCGGACGGTCGCCGCACGTTCGACCAACTGCAGTACGTCGTCGACACCCTCTCCGACTCGCCGAACTCCCGACGGCTCGTCGTCAACGCCTGGCACCCCGCGAACGCGGCCGTCTCGACGCTGCCGCCGTGTCACTACTCCTTCGTCTTCAACGTCCAGGGCGACCGGCTGAACTGCCATCTGACCCAGCGCTCGGGCGACGTCGCGCTCGGGGTGCCGTTCAACGTCGCGGCCTACGCACTCCTGACGAAGGTGATCGCCGAACAGACCGGGTTCGAGCCCGGAACCTTCGCTCACACCGTCGTCGACGCCCACGTCTACTGCGGCCGGGGCGAGCGCGGCGAGTGGTACGCCGACAACCTCGAGGCCCTGCAGTCCCGGCTCGCCGACGTCGACGCCCGCGAGGACTACCTCGCGGTCAGGGAGTGGCTCGAGCGCGAGGCCCCCGCGGAGGCCGACGGCGACGAACGGCTCGATCACGTCCCCGGCCTGCTCGAGCAGTGTGCCCGGGAACCCCTCGAGCGGCCGACCCTCGAGATCGGGGACGCGTCGATCGACGACCTCTCGGTCGACGACCTCGAGTTGCGAAACTACGACTCCCACGAGGGGCTCCGGTTCGCGGTGGCCGAATGACCGCGCCCGAACTCGAAACCGACCGCGAGCTCGTCGGCATCGTCGCGGTCGCCGACAACAGCGTCATCGGACGGGACGGCGAGATGCCCTGGCACCTCCCCGAGGATCTGCGACACTTCAAGGAGACGACGATGGACCACCCCGTGATCATGGGGCGGGTGACCTACGAGGGAATCCTCGAGGCGCTCGGCGAGCCGCTGCCGGGCCGGACGACGGTCGTGCTGACGAGCCGCGATCTCGAGACCCCCGAGAACGCCGTCGTCGCGCGCGACCTCGAGGGGGCGCTCGAGGCGGGCGAGCGCGCGGCCGACGAACGCCACGGTGAGACGAACCGGCTCTTCGTCGCGGGCGGCGCGACGGTCTACGAGGAGTTCCTGCCCGCGCTCGATCGACTGATCGTCACGGAGATCGACGACGACCCCGCCGGCGACGCGACGTTTCCGAAGCGCGATCCGGAGACGTGGCGCGAGGTTGAACGGGACGACCGCGACGGGTTCTCGTTCGTCGAGTACGTTCGGAAGGACTGAGGAGCCGTCGGGACGTCCCTGGCCCTGGGTCCGCTCGTTCGTCGGGAGGCGGGAAACGGCGCGTTTTGGCGCGTGGAACGATTCGATCAGGAGCGACCGCCACGGGATTCGCTCGACGGCGGCGAATTCGCTTCGGCACCGTGGGTCGCCGACGGCTCCCGCACCCCACGCGAGACGAGGCCGACAGCGATGCGGTTTAACGACACCCAACACACGTTCATCGGCGCCTATCCGGACGCTACGTGGCCACCGTCGGTCCCGGCCGACGACTGCCCGCGGTCGGCCCGAAATCTGCGCATATCCCGTTCACTAGTCCCAGCCTACCGATACGGGTCACCTTAGAGGGTGAAACGATCTGCCTCACTTATGCCAAAATTGAGTCAAGACTCGCTCGTCCCGAACGGGGCACCACTGGTGAGAGACATGACAGAAGATACGAGCAGAATGTCCAGCGACTCGAAACGTTCGGTCGGAAAGAAGGAGGCACTCGCCGCGACGGGGATCGCTCTCGGCGCGAGCGCGATAGGAACGGCCGCGGCCCAGGAAGACGGCGACGTCGTCGTGTTCGGCGAGGATTACGTTCCCGGCGCCGGCTTCGAGGTCGCCGCGCAGGCCGACGAGTCGACAAAGAACGACGTGTTCCAGACCGCCGGACTGGACGAGGAGTTCGACGATCCCGACGACTGGGACCTCTACCTCATCACCGTCGACGTAAGCGGGTCCGCTTCGCCGCCCGGCTTCCTGATGACCGAGGATTCCGACGTCGACAGCGGCGATACCGGAACGATGGACGAGGACGCGACGATGCGCAACCCCGAGCTGAACCTTGTCGAGTTCACGCCCTGACGCGGACGAGACGACGAACCGCTCGAGGCGGTCGTCGAAACACCGAACGATCCGGCGTCGAACCCGTTTCGATCGCGCGGCCGCGTTCGCCGGGCGGCGCCCAGGCCCCGGTTCGAAACACGGAACGCGAGCGCGGTGGAATCGTCGTCGGATCCGCGGACGGTCTCGGCGCGCGATCGGTTCCCTGTGCTCGCCTTCCGACGGACAGTCCGAGGAAACCGATTGTTTTGCCGGGTGAGCGGTCCCGAGCCGCGCTCCGCTACCCCGTACCCTCTCGAAATCGAGCGACGGAAGGAGCTTCGTCCCCTCGTCACTACTCGTCCCGTCGGCGTCGATCCGATCGTCTTCGCTGTCGGCAGTCGGGTTTAACGGCTCCGAAACGGACGCGCTGAACTCCGTTCCGGCCGATAAACAACCGTTTCTGACAGCTGGCATCCGTCTCACCTCGACGTGCCGAAATCGCGGCACGATACGGTCAATGACGGTATTTTACGAATACAGCCCGTCTTATACCGTGAAACGATCGGCCTCACTTATGCCAGAATTGAGTCAAGAACAGTCTACCCCGAAGAGGGGGAACACCAGTGAGAGACATGACAGAAGATGATCGCGGACTGTTCGACGATTCGAGACGTTCGTTCATGAAAAAAGGCGCACTTGCGACGACCGCGGTTGCCCTCGGCGCGGGTGCGACCGCAAGTACCGGTGCCGCCCAGGAAGATGACGGCGGTGACGGTGAAGTGGTCGTGTTCGGAGACGACTACCTCCCGGACGTCGAGTTCGAGGTCGCCTCCCAGTTGGATCAGGGGACGAAAGACGACGTGTTCGAGACCGCCGGTCTGACCGACGAGTTCGACACGCCGGACGACTGGGACATCTACCTCATCAGCTACGACACGGGCGGCTCCGCCCCGACGCTTGGCTACCTGATGACCGAAGACGTCGACCTCAGCGCCGGAGATACCGAAACGATGGGCGCCGACGGATCCTTCCGCAACGCCGAGCTGAACCTCGTCGAGGCCACCCCCGGCGCGTCTGCCAACGGCGGCAACGGTGGTAACGGCGGCAACGGCGGCAACGGTGGTAACGGCGGCAACGGCGGCAACGGTGGTAACGGCGGCGGTAACGGCGGCAACGGTAGCGGCAACTGACGCTTCGATCGCCGATCCGTTCGACGCCGTCTCGCGACGACGGCGGACCGTCCCGAGACGCCCCTTCGTCGTATTTTTCGGCCACTTCCATCCGTACCGGCGGGTGCGATTCACGAGCGGTGTGCGATGACGGTTCTCGTCCCGCGAGCTTTTACAACCGACGCCCGTACCCGGGGGTATGACCCGGCCGACCGACCGCAACCGGCTCGACGAGGAGGAAAGTCCCTACCTGCGCCAGCACGCGGACAACCCCGTCAACTGGCAGCCCTGGGACGAACGGGCCCTCGAGGCCGCGCGCGAACAGGACAAACCGATCTTCCTCTCGATCGGCTACTCGGCGTGTCACTGGTGTCACGTCATGGCAGACGAGAGCTTCGCCGACGAGGAGGTAGCCGAACTCCTCAACGAGGAGTTCGTCTCGATCAAGGTCGACCGCGAGGAGCGACCCGACGTCGACAGCATCTACATGGCCGTCTGCCAGCTGGTCAGCGGCGGGGGCGGGTGGCCCCTGTCGGTCTGGCTCACGCCCGAGGGGAAGCCGTTCTACGTCGGCACCTACTTCCCGAAGCGCTCGAAGCGGGGCCAGCCGGGCTTTCTGGACCTGCTCGAGGGGCTGGCCGACTCCTGGGAGACCGACCGCGAGGAGATCGAGAACCGGGCCGAGGAGTGGACCGCGGCCGCGCGGGATCGCCTCGAGGAGACGCCCGACTCGATCGGCGCCGCGGAGCCGCCCTCGAGCGAGGTCCTCGAGCGGGCGGCCGACGCCGCCCTCCGCAGCGCCGATCGGCAGAACGGCGGCTTCGGCTCCGGCGGGCCGAAGTTCCCCCAGCCCGCCCGGCTGCGGGTCCTCGCCCGGGCGTTCGACCGCACCGGGAACGACGAGTTCCGCGAGGTCCTCGAGGGCTCGCTCACCGCGATGCTCGAGGGCGGCCTCTACGACCACGTCGGCGGGGGCTTCCACCGATACTGCGTCGACGCCGACTGGACGGTGCCTCACTTCGAGAAGATGCTGTACGACAACGCCGAGATCCCCCGCGCCCTGCTGGCGGGCTACCGGCTCACGGGCGACGAGCGCTACGCCGATTACGTTCGGGAGACCCTCGAGTTCGTCTCGCGGGAGCTGACCCACGCTGAGGGGGGATTTTTCAGCACGCTGGACGCCCAGAGCGAGGACTCAGAAACCGGCGAACGCGAGGAGGGCGCCTTCTACGTCTGGACGCCCGCGGAAGTACGGGATGTCCTCGGAGCGGAGACCGACGCCGACCTCTTCTGTGCCCGCTACGATATCACCGAGTCGGGCAACTTCGAGGGGCAGAGCCAGCCCAACCTCGCGGCCTCGATTTCCGAACTGGCCGACCGATTCGACCTCGAGGAGCGCGAGGTCCAGCAGCGTCTCGAGAGCGCACGCGAGAAGCTGTTCGAGGCCCGCGAGGAACGCCCCCGACCCAACCGCGACGAGAAGGTGCTGGCGGGCTGGAACGGCCTGATGATCGCGACGTGTGCGGAGGCCGCGCTCGCGCTGGGCGAGGACCACCACGCGGGGATGGCGGTCGACGCCCTCGAGTTCGTCCGCGATCGGCTCTGGGACGCGGAGGCGGGGCGGCTCTCGAGACGGTACAAAGATGGAGACGTCGCCGTGCAGGGCTACCTCGAGGACTACGCCTTCCTCGCCCGGGGGGCGCTTGGCTGCTACGAGGCCACCGGCGAGGTCGACCACCTCGCGTTCGCCCTCGAGCTGGCCCGCGCGATCGAGGCCGAGTTCTACGACGCCGAGCGCGGGACGCTGTACTTCACGCCCGAGAGCGGCGAGTCCCTCGTGACGCGACCCCAGGAGCTCAACGACCAGTCGACGCCCTCGGCGACGGGCGTCGCCGTCGAGACGCTGCTCGCACTCGAGGACGTTGCGGGCGAGGACGACGGCTTCGAGGCGATCGCAACGTCGGTCCTGCGGACCCACGCGGGCCGCCTCGAGTCGAACGCGCTCGAGCACGCCACGCTGTGTCTCGCCGCCGACCGCCTCGAGGCGGGCCCCCTCGAGGTGACCGTCGCGGCCGAGGAGGTGCCCGCGGCGTGGCGCGAGCGATTCGGCTCGCGGTACCTGCCCGATCGGCTGTTCGCGCCGCGACCGCCGACCGAGGACGGACTCGAGGGCTGGCTCGACGAGCTGGGGCTCGAGGCGGCGCCGGCGATCTGGGCCGGCCGCGAGGCTCGCGACGGCGAGCCGACGCTGTACGTCTGCAGAAATCGGACCTGTTCGCCCCCGACCCACGACGTCGACGAGGCGATCGAGTGGCTCGCGGAGTCGGAGACGAGCGGAGAACTGGACGACGACGTACCGTTCTAACGATTCAGGCCGTTTCAGTCTCGAGTTCGGACTCGAGCTCCCGAGCGATCCAGACGGCCGGCGGAACGGCCTCTTCCTCGACGAATCGGGTGATCTCCTCGCCGTCGTCGTCCTCGACGACGATCGTCGGGATGTACTCGACGTCGTAGGCGTCGACCTTCGGCCCCTCCTTGTTCTCGTCGAGGCCGATCTCCTCGATTCGCTCGTCGGGTATCTCGGCCGCCTCGAGCGCCGCGCCGAAGTCGGGCAACAGGGCGCGGCAGTCCTTGCACCAGTCGCCGCCCCAGACCCGGTAGGTCAGTTCGTCGCGGTGGGTCGCGAGGGTGTCGACGGCGTCTTCATAGGAGGCGGCGTCCCACGTCGGGTTCGGTCGCATGGTCTCGAGACTCATACCCACGAATTTCAGCCCCGGCGGCTTAACGGCCGCGCTTCGCCGAGCGGACCGGTGGTATTTTTACGGGAAACAAAACCATTATTACGCATGGTATTCGACGCGATCGGCGACGCCGGCCACGAACAGGTATCGTACTTCACGGATCCGGAAACGGGGCTGCGAGCGATCGTCGCGATCCACGACACGACGCTTGGGCCCTCACTGGGCGGGACGCGAATCCTCGACTACGAATCCGAGGACGCGGCCCTCGAGGACGTCCTGCGCCTCTCGGAGGCGATGACGTACAAGGCGGCCGCCGCGGACCTCCCGCTGGGGGGCGGGAAGGCGGTGATCCTCGGGGACCCCGACGAGGTCAGGACCGAGGCGACCCTCGAGGCCTACGGCCGCGCGGTCGACCGCCTGGGCGGGCGCTACATCACGTCGGTCGACATCAACTCGAGCGCCGCGGAGATGGACGTCGTCGCCCGGGAGACCGACCACGTCGTCGGCGCGAGCGACGGGCTGGAGAACCCGTCGGGGGTGACCGCCCACGGGGTGTTCTGCGGGATCCGTGCCTGCGTCGACCACGTCTACGGCGACGACGACCTCGAGGGCCTCGAGGTCGTCGTCCAGGGACTGGGGAAGGTTGGGCGGTCGCTGGCCGAGGAGTTGCTCGAGACCGGCGCCGCGGTGACGGTCTCGGACGTCGACCGGGAGGCCCTCGAGGCGTTTGCAGCCGAACACGGCGCCGAGGCGGTCGAGCCCGACGCGGTGTACGAACGGTCCTGCGACGTCTTCGCGCCCTGTGCGATCGGCGGGATTCTCGACGACGAGACGATCCCCCAACTGGAGTGCGATATCGTCGCAGGCGCCGCGAACAACGTGCTGGCCGAACGCCGCCACGCCGAGGCGCTCCGCGAGCGCGGAATCCTGTACGCCCCCGACTACGTGATCAACGCCGGCGGGCTGATCACCGTCGCCAAGGACCACTTCGGGGGGACCTACGAGGAGGCTTACGCGGAGGCCGAGGCGATCGAGGGACGGCTGCGCGGGATGATCGAGCGCGCCGACGAGGAGGGGACGACCGTCCTCGAGGCGGCCGAGGCCTACGCCGAGGAGCGGATCGCGGGCGCCGACGACGGGTCGCGGTCGGCGCCACGGCCGTAGACGCGCCGTCGGGTCCGTTCGGTCGCTCTCGATCGCCGACCCGGCACGTCCTGCGAGGGCCAGTACGGGTTTACGTCTCCGCTTCCTACGCGCTCGCAATGAAGGGAAGCATCCTGGACACGATCGGCTCGCCGCTCGTCCAGGTCGACTCGCCGGATGGAGCGACCGTCGCCGCCAAGGTCGAATCCTTCAACCCCGGCGGGTCGGCCAAGGATCGGCCGGCCCTCGAGATGATCCGAACCGCCGAGCAGGAGGGACAGATCGAGCCCGGCGACTGGCTCGTCGAGCCGACCAGCGGCAACACCGGGATCGGCCTCGCGCTGGTCGCGGCCGCCCGAGGGTACGACCTCACCATCGTGATGCCGGCCTCGAAATCGGAGGAGCGACGCCGGATCATGGCCGCCTACGGCGCCGAACTCGAGCTCGTCGACGGCGAGATGGAGGAAGCCCGCGAGCGCGCCGACGAGCTCGAGGCCCAGGGGGCCGTCCAGCTCGGCCAGTTCGAGAACCCCGCCAACCCGCAGGCCCACTACCGGACCACCGGCGAGGAGATCCTCGAACAGGTCGGCGACCGCGAGATCGACGCCTTCGTCGCCGGCGTCGGCACCGGCGGCACCCTCTCGGGAACGGGTCGACGGCTCCGCGAGGAGTTCCCCGAGATGGACATCGTCGCCGTCGAGCCGGCCGAGAACGCCGTCCTGTCGACGGGCGAGTCCGGTAACGACGACTTTCAGGGGATGGGGCCGGGGTTCGTCAGCGACAACCTCGACGTCGACCTGATCGACCGCGTCGAGACGGTCCGCCTCGAGGACGCCGAGGACGAGTGCCGTCGCCTCGCCCGCGAGGAGGGGATCCTCGTCGGCCAGTCCAGCGGCGCGACGAGCCTCGTCGCGAACCTGATCGCCGACGAGATCGCCGAACCCGAGGCCGACTGTCCGGAGGTTCCGGACGTCTTCGACTGCCAGCCCCAGGCGACCCCCGAGACCGACGGCGGCGCCTCCGAGGACTGCCCCCTCGTCGTCACCGTCTTCTGGGACAGCGGGGAGCGCTACCTCTCGACGGGCCTTTTCGACTGAGACGACGGTCGCGTTTCGACCGTGGAGAACGTTCTTTGTACGGGCCGTCATCGGAACGAGCATGGAACGCCGATCCAGGCGGACGGTATTGAGCGCGGCGACGGGAGCGGTCGCGTTGCTCGCCGGCTGTCTCGGGGCCGATCTCGACGACAGATCGGGAGAACACGGCGACGGCGGGACGGACGCGAACGGCGACGACGAGCGGGACGACGAAAGCGGTGGTGACGAGGGGGACGACGACGGAAGCGGTGGCGGCGACGCTGCGGACGCGGTGGACGAAACGACGTTTACCACGTCGGAGCCGCGATCGGAGCCGAACGCGACGCTGCTCGTCGACCGCGAGGCCGCCGCCGGCTGGCTCGCGGACCGGGACGTCGGCGACGACGCGGTCGCGTTCCTCGAGAACACCGCGTTCGACGACGCGTCCCTGATCGCCGTCGAGGCCCGCGCGCCGAACCTGTGTTACGAACTTCGGGTCGAATCGATCGAACTCGAGGACGGGATCGCGCTCGAGGCGGTCGTCGACGACGGCGCCGCCGCCTGCGCACAGCAGGAGGCGACGGCCGGCCTGCTCGTCCGGGCTTCGGACGGTGGCGAACCGATCGAAGAGGGGACCGCGACGGTCGTCGACCACGACGGCGCGAGCCACGAGTTCGATCTCGGCGCGGACACCTAGCCCGCGACGCGTCGGCTACGGCGAGTACTCGGCTTCGGTGAGCCGGACGACGAGCGTGTCCGGGACGTCCCGGAGGTCGTACTCCGAGAGTTCGCCGTCGGTTCGGCGGACGTACAGCGGCTCGACGAGCCGCGGTCTCGCCCGCGACCCGTCGGTCGCGACCGGTTCGTCCTCGCCGTCGGTTCCGTCGCCGTCCTCGTCCGGGTCGGGTCGCTCGAGGCCGTAGATCTTGCAGAACTCCCCGGTGTCGCCGGCCTCGAGGGCGCCGTTTCGTAACTCGTCGGCCAGCGACCGCGAGAGCCACTCCGTCCCGCTGACCGAGGGCTCCTGAACCAGGGCCTCGTCGACGAACCGGGTGAGATACCAGTCCAGATCGTTCAGCAGCGAGACCGCCGCGCCGACGCTGACGGTTCGAACCGCCAGCGAGTTCTCGAAGGGGCGCTCGAGGTCGTAGGTCGCGAGCGCCTCGCGGGAGGTCTCCCGGGACAGGAGCTCGTACCGGAGGTTCACCTCGGGGTCGCCGACGAGACAGACGCGGGTCACTGCCGGGGAGTTGGCGGATCGCGATAATGGGCGTTTCGTCTCCCGACCGTCAGACGGACTCGAGGGACTCCCTGACGGCGTCGGGTTCCTTCCAGAGGACGATGTCGCCGCTGCGGTGGTCGTACTCGACGAACAGCTCCGCCTCGAGCCGGGGCAGGTGCTCGTGGTGGAGCGTGAGTTCGATCCGCTCGGCGTCGTCGTGGGGAACCGTCTCGTCCGCGGCCAGCAACGCGGCGAGTCGCTCGCGACCGAGGGGCTCGCGCTCGAGGAGAATCGATAGCGCTCGCCGGCGAGCGGTGTGGGCGAGCGCCCCGGCGGAATGAAGCGCGTGAACGACGGTTTCGTCGACCGCGGCGACGACCGCTACCAGTGCCTCGACGGTTGACCAGACGACCATGGGGTATCGCCGGCGTGAAGCGACAAAACTGTTCCGCCAAACCGTCCGATCGGCCGACTGTTCGACGAATAGTAGCACAAGTTCGATTTTCGTCCCGGTATCGTCTCCGTTTGTACGAAAGTTCGTCCTCACGGCTGGCGGGGAGGCGACGAGGGCGGCCCGAACGGTCAGGGTTCGACGAGTTCGGCGTTCCGTGCGGCCTCCTCGGCGCGCTCGAACAGATCGTCGGGCTCGGCCGCCAGCAGGGGCTCGAGGCGGGCGTTGGTCTCGGCTCGATCGGGCGCGACGCGGTTGCAGCCGGCGTCGATCGTCGACTCGGTGAACGTGCCGATCTCGCGGGCCCGGGCGACGATCTCGGCCTTGTCGCGGGTCAGCAGCGGGCGGTGGATCGGCAACTCGGTGGCGCGGCTCGTGATCGCGAGGTTTTGCATCGTCTGGCTCGACTTCTGGCCGACCGCCTCGCCCGTGACGATCCCGTGGGCGTCGACGCGCTCGGCCAGCACCTCCGCGGCACGGTAGAAAAATCGCCGCATCGAGAGCATCCGCCCCTCCTCCATCTCCTCGACAAGGACGGACAGCGTCTCCCCACCGGGAATCTCGTAGACCTGCGTGTCGAAGTTCGGCGCGTACCGCGAGAGCACGCGAACGGTCTCCATCGCGCGGGCCTCGTGGTCGATCCCGCCGAACGGGCCCAGATCGACGTACACCGGGACGATCGGGCTGCCGCGTTTCATGATCTCGTAGGCCGCCACGGGCGAGTCGATCCCGCCGCTTATCATCGCGATCACCGGCTCCTGGGCGCCAAGCGGCAGCCCGCCCGGGCCGTCCCGCTTCTCGAGGTAGACGAATGCGACGTCCTCGCGGACCTCGACGCCGAAGGTGAGGTCGGGGTCGTCGAGGTCGACTTCGGGCTCGAACTCGTCGGCGACGGCCTCCCAGATCGCGGACCCACCCTCGCGGGCGAGGTCGTCGCTGTCGTAGGGCAGGTCCTTGTCCGCCCGCCGAGCGTCGACGGCGAAGCTGCCGCCGTCGTAGCGGGCCCGCGCCGTCTCCGCGAGGGCCTCGAGGATCCGTTCCTTCTCGGTGCTCGTGGTCAGACATGGGCTCGCGGAGACGACCCCGAAGGTGTCGGCCGCGGCCGTCGTTGCGTCTTCGACCGCCGCCTCGGTCGTGTGGATCAGCGGTCGGCTCCAGCGGCGCTCGACCTCGCCGGGAACCGACCGGTCCGCCAGCAGGGCCTCGAGATTCTCCGCGAGGAGCCCCTCCATGTACCGCTTGACGGTGTTGCTCTTGGTGTTTACGTCCCCGTGGCGGACGAGGACGGTGTCGGCTCCCGGCGGGTGCATACCGGACCGTAGCCGGGCGCGGGTATAAGGGGATTACGAGGGGCGGACGTCAGCGCTCGGCGCTCGAGAGCGTGCGCTCGAGCGCGTTCTCGATCTCCGCGGTCGCCTCGTCGTCGGTCGCGACCAGCGGCGGGCGGACCTCGTCGGAGGGGACCACGTCGCGGAGGACCAGTCCGGTTTTCGTCGCCTGGGCGAACCCGTGGCTCGCGCAGGTCTCGAACAGCGGTGCGATCGCTTCCGACTGCAGCTCCTGCCCGCGGTCGGTTTCGGCCGCGTCGACTGTCTCGCGGAACGTCTCGGGGATCACGTTCGACAGCGCGTTGATCCCGCCGTCGCCGCCCAGCCGGATCGACGGCACGAGCAGCGAGTCGTAGCCCATCAGACACAGGAACTCCTCGGGGGTCTCGCGGACCAGCGACTGGAAGTACGAGAGGTCGCCGCTCGAGTCCTTGATTCCGACGAACGCCTCGCGCTCGGCGAGCGCGGCGACGGTCTCGGGCTCGATCCGTCCGCCCGTGTACGGGGGGATGTTGTAGAGGACGATCGGCAGGGACGTTTCCTCGGCGACTCGCTCGAAGAACCGTTCGTTCCCTTCGGGGGCGTTCGCGGGGGTGAAGTAGGGCGGGACCAGCGCGGCCGCGTCGGCGCCGGCGTCCGCGGCGTTGCCGACGTGTGTGACGGCCTCGTCGACGCTGGTCGCACCCGAGCAGGCGACCACCGGGCCGTCCGCGTGGTCGACGGTCAGCTCGATCGTGCGGCGGCGCTCCTCGGGGCCGAGGCTGGGAAACTCGCCGGAGGTGCCACAGGCGAAGACGCTATCGATCCCGCCCTCGCGGAGGTGTGCGAGCAGGTCGACGAGCGCGTCCTCGTCGATCTCGCCGTCGTCGAACGGCGTGACGGTCGGACAGGTGATCCCGCTGAGCGCGTCGTGAAGGTCCATGGTGGGGGCAGTATCGCTCGCGTGAAAATCGTTGCCCTCGCGGCGATACCGCGAGGGATCGGGAACGGGACGAGAGGTCAGGCCGCCGACTCCTCGACGGTCGGGCTCAGGCTCCCGGTGTGGCTGTAGACGCCGACCACGAGGACCACGCCGGCCAGCAGCGGGACGGCGGCGCTCGCCGCGTACATCACCTCGAACCCGATCGTCTCGGCGAACGGCACCGCGATCATCGGCCCGAGTCCGCCGCCGACGTCGCCGAGGACGTTGTTCGTCCCCATCGCCCGTCCCATCCGATCCTCCTCCGTGAGATCCGCCAACAGCGCCGTCAGCGGGCCGCCGACGCCGCCCTGCCCGGCGCCGATCAGCACGCACGCGAGGACGACGTACCGGAACGACGGCGCGAGCGTGAGCACGACGAACCCGACGCAGGACGTGGTGAGAAAGACCACGAGCACCGGAACGCGGGCGCCGACGGAATCGCTCAACGCGCCGCCGGAGATCGTAAAGACGGCCCCCGCGAGGACGGTCACCGCCATCAGCATCCCCGACGTCCCCTGGGCGCCGTACTCGAGGGCGTAGCCGAACGCCGTCGTCGAGATCGTCAGCGCCTCGACCTGCAGGTAGAGCACGAGCGTCGAGAACAGGATACCGACGTACGCGAAGTAGAGCCCGAAGTTGACCAGCCCGACGGTGAGCGCGGGGACGGTCAACTCGAGATCCCAGGGCGTGACCGAGGTGTCCGTCTCCTCGACGTGGGTTTCGGGGACCACGAAGTAGGCGATGACGCTCGCCAGTCCGGCGAAGGCGGCCGCGAGGACGAACGCCTCGGCGTTGCCGTAGCTCTCGCTGACGACGCCGCCCAGCACGAGTCCCGCGGGGAAGCCGAACGTGATGCCGGCACGGACGATCCCCATGCTCGTTCCCCGGGAGCCGGAGTCGCTGACGTCGGCCGTGATCGTGTAGGCCGTCGCGAACACGAGCGCGCTGCCGACGCCCCACAGGACTCGAGCGACCAGGAACCAGGCCTCGGGCACGTCCGGGAGAAACCACAGCGACGGGTGGGCGGCCAGCAGGGCGACGACGTAGCCGAACGTCGCGACGCCCTCGATCGCCAGCCCCGCGATGAACGGCGTTCGCGTGCCGATCCGATCGACGAGCACGCCCGCCGGTGCGTTCGCGACCAGTCGGGTCCAGCGGTTGGCCGCGAGGATCGCTCCCACCATGAACGCCGAGATACCCAGAACCTCCCCGAGGTTCGGCAGGATCGGGAAGATGACGCCCCCGCCGAAGCCGACGAAGAAGGTGCTCGCCACGATAGCGAGGACGACGGATCGGGGAGAGACGTCGAGCGGTTCGCTCGAGTTCGGGGACGGTTCGGACATGCCTGTGTTTCGATCCGTAACTCGATATGCTGGACCGGTTCTTGACTATTCCGAAGCCCGGAGTCCGTGCCGGTACCGGCCCTCGTTCGAACCGAAACGCGGCGAGAAACGCGACGCGGCGTCAGAACGTGGTGAGTTCGCCGTCGATCACCTGTCGGGTGATCTCGGTGACGTTGGCGAGCTCTCGGTCGACGATGACCTCGACCTCGGTCTGGACGTCCTCGAGGGAGACCCCCTCGTCGGTGACGACGTGGACGTCGGCGACGTGGGGCTGGTCGATCGGGCGGCCGATCTGGGAGAGCAGCCGCACCCGCAGGTCGCGGATGCCGTCGACGTCGTCGACGACCGACTCGGCGATCGACGTCGAGAGCAGGTTGTAGATCTTGCCGATGTGGTTGACCGGGTTCTTCCCGCTGGTCGCTTCCATCGACATCGATCGGTTCGGCGTGATGAGCCCGTTCGCGCGGTTGCCCCGACCGACGGAGCCGTCGTCGCCCTGCTCGGCGGAGGTGCCGGTGACGGTGAGGTAGATCGAGCCCTCCTCGTAGTCGTCGGCGGTGTTGACGTGGACGTCGACCTCGCGGTTGGTGTGCTCGTGGGCGACCTCGGCGACGAAGTCCCGCACCGACTCGACCGCGTCGGCGTACTCGTCGATGTCGGCGACGTACTCGTCGATCATCGCCGCCGCGACGGTGACGTCGATCTTCTCTCCCTCGCGTTTGCCCATGATCTTCACGTCGGGGCCGAGCTCGGGGTGGGTGCTGGCGTACTCGCCGTTCAGTCGGCGCTCGGCCTCGAGGACGATCCGCTCGGTCTCCGTCAGCGGTGCGTGGCCGACGCCGAAGCTGGTGTCGTTGGCCATCGGGACGCCCACTGCGCCGTCGAGCTCGTCGTCCTCGCCGAACACTTCCTGAAGGTCGCCGCTGCCCTCGCCGAGTTTGACGTCGACGACGATGTCCTCGCCGTACTCGAGTTGCGGGATCGTCTCCTCGAGGTACTCGCGGGCCGCCCGCAGCGCGATCGTCTCGGTCGGAATCATTTGGCCCTCGTAGCGCTTTGTCGCGCGGCCGACGATCAGCAGGTAGATGGGGTCGACGACCTCGCCGCCGCCGAAGGCGGGCGCGGCCTCGCCGGCGACCAGCTGGGTCTCGTCGGTGTTGAAGTGCAGTACCTCGCCGACGCGGTCGATGTACTCGCGCGCGAGCGCGCCGGCGACGCTCTCGGCGACGCCGTCGCAAATCGAGTCGGGGTGCCCGATCCCCTTTCGCTCGACGATCTCGACCTCCTGGTCCTCGACAGCCCGGCGGTCGATCGGTTCGATCCGGATGTTCCGTTCGCTCATTGGCGGGGATAGTCGGCTCGAGGTTCTATAACTTCCGGAAACAAATCTCGGCAGAAAATACCCCGCGGTAATCCCCGCTCAGGCGTCGTCCGCCAGCAGCAGGCCGAGGTACGACGTCCGGACCTGCTCGTCGGGATCGTGGCCGAGGCGCTCGAGGACGTCGTAGGCGCCCTCGCGTGCGGACTCGAGGTCGGCCTCGTCGTCGACGTTCGTCTCGATCTCGACGTACTCGCCGACGCCCTCGACCGAATCGAGCGTGATCGTATACTTCTCGAGTTCGAACCGCTCGCGCTCTTTGCGGACCGTCGCCGCGGGCTCGAAGCCCAGCTTCGTCAGGACGGTATCGATCTTTTCGCCGCTCGCGACGGCCGTCTCGATCTCCTCGCGGGTCTTCGAGGCGTCGTCGACGAGCGGTCCCTTGTAGGTGAGCCGGACCTCGTCCGACCCCGTTTCGGCGCGCTCCGTGCGGATGCGCAACGCCTCGTCGGTCTCCGGAAACGAGCGGTGTGGGGCGTCGTAGTAGGTGTCCTCCTGGACGACGGCACCCGTCGGCGTCGCCTCGAGTTCGTCCAGTCGAGCGCGGACGGCCTCGAGATCGGCGGGGACCTTGACCTCGACCTCGTACATGCGTCGGGGAACGGGGACGGGCCGTAAGTATCGGTCGCTCTCGGGAGAAAACGTCGTACTTAAATGTAGACGGGCGGACGTACAACGTATGACCGAGGAACAGGAGGCCGAGCTCGATGAGCAGGCCGATGACGTCGAGAACGGAGACGACGCCGCCGAGGCCGAGGGGCTTCAGGCGGGCGATTTCGTAAAGCTCGCGTACACCGCGTACACCGTCGAAGACGACCAGCTGGTCGACACGACCGACCCCGACGTCGCCGAGGAGGAAGGCGTCGCCGACCAGGCCGAGGAGTTCAAGCCGCGGACGATCGTCCTCGGCGAGGGCCACATCTTCGACGAGGTCGAGGACGCGGTCATCGGGGGCGAGGTCGGCGACGCCGGCACCGTGACGATCCCCGCCGAGGACGCCTTCGGCGAGTACGACCCCGACGACGTCCAGACCGTCAGCGCCGAGAAGATCGACGAGGACGACCGCTACCCCGGCGCGAACGTCCAGGTCGACGGACAGCAGGGCTACATCAGTACGATCGTCGGCGGCCGCGCCCGCGTCGACTTCAACCACCCGCTGGCCGGCGAGGACGTCGAGTACGAGTACGAGGTCGTCGAGGAGGTCGACGACGTCGAACAGCAGGCCGCCGGCCTGTTCGAGATGTACCTCGGGATGGAGCCCGACCTCTGGATCGAGACCGACGAGGTCGAAGAGGAGGTTCCCGTCGAGTCCGACGAGGACGACGAGGAGGACAGCGAGCCCGAGTTCGAGACCGAGGTCGTCGAGAAGGAGACGCTGTACCTCGAGGCCACGCCCCAGATGACGATGAACCAGCAGTGGATGATGGGCAAACAGCAGATCGGTCAGGACGTCATCGACAAGCTGGGCGTCGACCGCGTCATCGTCCAGGAGGTCATCGACGGCATGGGCGGCATGGGTATGCCCGGCATGATGGGCGGCATGGGCGGTATGGGCGGCGACGAGGCCGACATCGAGGAGGCCCTCGAGGAGGCCGACGTCGACGCCGACGAGATCGTCGAGGAGCTCGAAGGCGCCGAAGAGTAACGGATCGACCGTTTCGTTTTTCTTGACCGCCGTCCGGTAGCGTGCCGTCCCGCGTTCTCACGGCGTTTCGTTCGGAGCCGAGCCGTCCGTCAGTCGTCGGTCGGCGCACTGCTTTCGAACGCGGACGCGGCCCCCGCGTCCGCGGTGAGGTCGCCGTCACGCCAGGTGCCGCGACGGAACCAGAGGGCGGCGCCGACGGCGCCGACCAGGTGGGCCGCGGCGAAGGACAGCCAGACGCCCGTCGGTCCGAACGCGTTCGCGGCTACCCACGCGACGGGGATCTGGACGCCCATGAACGCGAGCAGGACGAGCCCCGCGGCCGTCCCCGTCATCCCGGCGCCCCGGTAGCCGCCGATGTAGATGTACATCGCGCCGAAGAGTCCGAACGTGGGCGCCACGTAGTCGAGGAACGTCGCGCCGGCGTCGACGACGGCCGGATCGTTGGTAAACAGCGCGACGATCGGTTCGGCGGCCAGCGTCGAGAGCACCCCCGTGGCGGTCAGGAACACGAACAGCGTCGCCGCGGCGAGGTGGTTCGCCTTCGCCGCGCGATCCGGTTTCCCGGCGCCGACGTTCTGACCGGTCATCGTCTCGACGCCCTGGGACAGCGCCATCGCCGGTAGCACGATCACCGAGAGGATCCGCGTCCCGATCCCGTAGGCCGCGACGACCGGGGTCGCAAACAGCGCGACGACGAACAGCAACAGCGACATCGAGAGGGCCCGGCTGGCGCCCTCGAACGACGCCGGCAGCCCGATGCGGACGAGTTTCAGCCCGTAGGTCGGGTCGGGAACCAGCTCCCGGAGTCGGATCCGAACGCCCCGGTACCCGCGGAGCATGAGCCAGAGGCCGACCGCGAGCGTGAGCCCGCGGGCGATGATCGTCGCGTAGGCCGCCCCGGCGATGCCGAGCTCGGGGAGCGGGCCGACCCCGAAGATGAGCAGCGGATCGAGGACGACGTTGATCGCCACGGAGACGAACATGATCAGCATCGGCGTCACGGTGTCCCCGTACCCCCGCATGAGCGACATGAACATCAAAAAGCCGAAGACGAAGACCAGCCCCAGCGCGTAGATGCGCATGTAGTTCGCCGCGGCCGCGGTCACCTCGGGCTCGGCGGCGAACAGCGCCAGCACATCGTCGACGACGGTGTAGCCGAACACGCCGAGAACGAGCGCCCCGAGGATCGAAAACGAGACGGTCTGGGAGGCCGCGTACTCGGCGTCTCGCTCCCGGTTCGCGCCGACGTACTGGGCGACGAGGACGCTGCCCGCGACCGAGAACCCGATCGCAAAGGAGATCAACAGGAAGATGATCGGGAAGGCGAAGCTGATCGCCGCGACCTCGGTCGTTCCGTACCGCCCGAGCCAGAACGTGTCGGCGACGTTGTACGCCGTCTGCAACACGTTCGTGATGATAAGCGGCAGCGAGAGGTACAACAGCGGTTTGACGATCCCGCCGTCGGTCAGGTCGACCTCCTCGCGGGCCGAAAACGTTCGCTCGAGGTGTTCCCGAACCGTCACTCGCCGATCCCTCCGGCAGAACTGGACGCGCTCCGATCGTTCATACACTGACTAACTGTTCAGTCAACTAAGTACCTTCGGACTCCGAAGTCTACGGCGCATCCGCGACGGGACGGCTGCGATCCTCCCAGCTCGAGGGAGAGCACGGACGGTCGGAAGAAGGCGCGGCGATCGTATCAGTTCGTCGGTCAGTACCGAGGGGGACGTCGGCTCTCGATCCGGCGGCGATCAGTCGGAGAGGCTCGGCGAGGGTGCCGGTTCCGCCTCCTCCGGCGTCACGTCGAGTTCGGAGGTAACGAGCGACCGGTAGGCCCGGCGCAGGCGCTCGGAGAGTGCCTGGTGGGAGATGTCGAGCTCCTCGGCCAGCTCCTGCATCGACACTTCCCGCGGGATGTCGAAGTAGCCGTGGTCGACGGCCGCGACCAGCGTGTCGTACTGGCGCTCCGTGAGCCCGGCCTGGGAGTGACTCTCGTCGGTCGTATCGAACAGCCGGATGATCGTCGGGCTGAGTTCGCGATCCTCCAGAGCCTCGTAGATCGAGCTGGCGTCGTTGCGCTCCTGGACACGGATGTTCAGTACCCAGGAGCCGTCGGGTGCCGAGGCGTCGAGGATCGTGCCCCCCTCCTCGAGCACCAGCTCGAAGACGTCGATCGTCTCGTCGGCGAACTCGACGTTGTACAGCCACTCACCGTCGGAGCCGTTGATCAGGGCGTACTCCTCGACCGCCGAGGCCTCCGCCAGACCGGCCTCGATCTCGTCGTTCGATGCGCCGGAGAGCCACAGGTCGCGCCCGTTCGAGACCACGGCGGTCTCGGCCTCGCAGGTGAGCGACGGAACCGCGTCGACCAGTTCCGCGAGTCCAGTCCCCTCGCCGGAAATCTCGAGGTTGACGATCGAGGTCATGTGTTCGGTTCTACCGATGGGCTGAAATGGTATAGGATCGTTTCCAAAAAGGTTTGATGCCCTCGAGGTGAGTTTAAAATAATATTTTATTTCTCTTTTTTATATATTACGCGGTCAACGACCCTACGCGATGTCGCGGCTCGTGTCGATCGCGACGCCCGCCGTGAGCTCGAGCGTGATCGCCTCCGTGGGCTGGCCGCCGTCACGGAACTTCAGGACTGTAAGCGCCGTCTCGAGGCGACCGCCCGCGCGTTCGGTGTGGAACTCGAAGACAGCGTCCGCCGCGTGAAGCGTTCGGGTCCGGTTCGCCGGGGCGTCGCCGCGCAGACAGTGGAGCACGGCCGCGCCGCCGGTCTCGAGCAACCGCCGCTTGAGGGCGGCGAGGAAATCGACGTAAGCGTCGGGGTCGGCTCGTTCGAGTCGATCGACCGGGTCGACGATCAGGAGTTCCCCCTCGGAGAGCCCGGCGACGACCTCGGCGGCGTCCTCGAGGGCGTCGGACGAGAGGGCGTCGATCCGCGGCTCGCCGGTCGCGGTCGGCGAGCGCTCGAGGGCGTCCCGAACGGCCCGGGCCGGACGCTCGGTCGCGAGGTACCGCGTCTCGCGGGCGGCGGTCAGCTCGTAGAGCAGCAGCTCCGACTGGCTGGCGGGGTCGGCGGTGGAGGCGACGAGCGCTCCCGCCGGCAGCCCGCCCTCGAGTTTGCGATCCAGCGCGTCGATCCCGGTCCGGAGCCGATCGGCCATGCGGTCGGCGAGGTTGTGACAGCGACGGTATAGCTTTTCTCCCCGCGAACAGGGAGATTCAAGGGGTTCGCAGGCTCCGTTTCCAACGAGATGCGCCACGACCACGTGATCACGAGCAAACACCTCTCGCGGGGGGACATCGAGACGGTTCTCGACCGGGCCGCCGAGATCGCCGCCGATCCGTCGGCCGTCGCGGATCGCCACGCCGGGGCCCTACTCGGGTTGCTCTTTTTCGAACCGAGCACGCGAACGAAAATGAGCTTCGAGACCGCGATGAAACGCCTGGGCGGGGACGTCGTCGACATGGGGAGCGTCGAGTCCTCGAGCGTGAAGAAAGGCGAGACCCTCGCCGATACCGTCCGGGTCATCGAGGGCTATGCCGACGCGCTCGTCCTGCGCCACCCCAGGGAGGGGGCCGCGACGATGGCCAGCGAGTTCGTCGACGTGCCGCTACTGAACGCCGGCGACGGCGCCGGCCAGCACCCGACCCAGACCCTGCTCGATCTGTACACGATCCGGGAGAACGCCGGGCTCGACGACCTGACGATAGGGATCATGGGCGACCTGAAGTACGGCCGGACCGTCCACTCGCTGGCCTACGCGCTGTCGAACTTCGACACCCGCCAGCACTTCGTCAGCCCGGAGAGCCTGCAGCTTCCCCGGGAGGTCGTCTACGACCTCCACCAGCAACAGGGCGGCCGAACGGGGATCCGCGAACACGAGTCCCTCGAGGCGGTCCTGTCCGACCTCGACGTCCTCTACGTGACCCGGATCCAGCGCGAGCGGTTCCCTGACGAGTCGGAGTACCGGAAGGTCGCGGGCGAGTACCGGATCGACGCGGAAACGCTCGAGGACGCGGCCGACGACCTGACCGTGATGCACCCGCTGCCCCGGGTCGACGAGATCGCGCCCGAGGTCGACGACACCGATCACGCGGCCTACTTCGAGCAAGCGCACAACGGCGTGCCGGTTCGGATGGCGCTGCTGGATCTCCTGTTGAGTGAGGGCGGGGGTGGTCGCGATGAGTGACGACCGCGACGACCACGAGCTACGGGTCAGCAAGATCCGCAACGGAACCGTCATCGACCACGTCCCGGGCGGTCAGGCGCTGAACGTGCTGGCGATCCTAGGCATCGACGGCAGCGAGGGCGAGGAGCTCTCCGTCGGGATGAACGTCCCCTCGGATCGGCTCGCCCGCAAGGACATCCTCAAAGTCGAAGACCGGGAGCTGAGCCAGGACGAGGTCGACGTGCTCTCGCTGATCGCGCCCGACGCGACGATCAACATCGTCCGGGAGTACGACGTCGTCGAGAAACACCGCGTCGATCGCCCCGACGTCGTCGAGGGCGTCCTCTCCTGTCCCAACGACGGCTGTATCTCGGCGGGCGACGAACCGGTCGACTCCCGGTTCGAGGTCCTCGACGACGGCGTTCGCTGCGAGTACTGCGACACGATCGTCCGCGAGGGGATCGCGTCGCTGATCGATACCTGACCCAGAAAGATCACTGGTGGAGAAAGAAGCCACAATTGATAAGTAATCGGCGTTCGACTCTCCGGGTGGATATGTCCCGCGCAGCCAAGATTCTGCTCGCCACGTTCGCCGTCGCCGTCGTCTGGAAGGTCGCCTTCGGGGGCGCCTCGGACGTCGAGTACGAGTACCAGCCCGTCGAAGAGTAACCGATCCGAACGGCTTACGGCCCCGTAGCCGTACACCGTTCGTATGTACGGCGTCGTCACCCGAAACGAGGAGGAGGTGCGGTGGGAGGAGTTCGATCGCGGCTTCTACGAGGTTAAAGACGTGACCGGCAGGTCCGTCGAACCGATCACCGACGCGGTGAACATGGTCTCCTGTTTCGGCGACAACGCCGCGGCCGACGCGGATCCGTCGCTGGTCCCGGTCGACGATCTGGGTCGGCCGGCCACGCGGGATCGGACGTACTTCGACTGGGCCTACGTCTGTCCCTCCCGCAAGGACTACCGCGAGGGACTGCTCGAGATCATCGACGACTGCGCCGCGGCCAACGGGGACGTCCGACTGGACGACATCGGTTTCCCCCGCGAGGAGTACTGTCGCTGCGGGGTCTGTGAGCAAAACTTCGAGGAGAGCGAGTACGATGACCGCCTCGAGTGGCGCGCCAGCGTCATCACCGAGTTCGTCGCGGAGGCCGTCGAGCACGTTCCGGGGCGGGTCTACATGACGCTGTACCCCGATCCCTACCCCGGCCACCTCTACGAGCGGGCAGGGATCGACCTCGAGGCCCTCGAGGAGTACGTCGACGAGTTCGTCGTCCCGCTGTACGACACCGCTTACGAGACGACCTACTGGCTCGAGACGATCGCGAAGGGGTTCGAGAGCGCGCTCGAGACGCCCTTTAGCATCGAACTGTACGCCGTCGACGTCGACGTCGACAACCTGATCCACGCGACCGAGGTCGCCGAAGAGTACGGAAAGGACGTCTTCTTCGGCTACGAGGCGTCGAACGCCCGGGCCGCGCTGCGGCGCCGTCGGGCCGACGAGCGCGACGGCGTCACCCACGGGGATCCCGACGGCGACTGAGACCGCCGAACGCCACGATTGCACCGGTCGCGTGCGAACGGCCGTCGCCGGAGACGGTAGCGACGCCGCGGCTTCGGTAGAAACGAGCGGCCGGATCGCCCATCGAGGCGCCGGCGAGAACGTCGGCTTCCTATTGGCAGCGACGGTACCGCCTCGAGCCGCGAAGCGGCCGTCTCCGGGGTAGCGGTCTCGAGCTCGTCGCGTCCCCTGTAGTACTGGTCGGTACGTCCGAGCGACGATAGATCGAGGAGAGTCGGGGCCCCGCTCGAGCGAGGGCGCGGAACGGAAACGCTATCGCGTGTCGCCGCGTCGACGATCGTCGTCGTCGTCGCCGATGAGGTCGTCATCGTCGTCGTCACCGATGAGGTCGTCATCGTCGTCGTCACCGATGAGGTCGTCGTCGTTGTCGTCGCCGATGAGATCGTCGTCGTTGTTGTCGTCGCCGATCAGATCATCATCGTTGCTGTCGTCGCCGATGAGGTCGTCGTCGTTGTTGTCGCCGATGAGGTCGTCGTCGTTGTCGTCACCGATGAACTCGTCGTCGTCGTCGCCGAGTCCGCCGCTGCCGCGATCGGCGGTGTCGGTGGCGCCGGTCGCCGCTTCGGCGCCCGCCGTCGTTCCGGCGCCGGCCGCCGCGCCCGAGCCGGACTCGAGGTCGCGCTCGAGGTGGATCTCGTCGCCGGTTACCTCGGCGACCGCCGGCTCCTGAAGGGGGTAGGTGTCCTCGTCGGTGCCCCCCCAGCCGAGTTTTGCCTTGATCGTGTCCGTGATTCCCGGGTCCGGTTCCACGTGCGCGGTGCCGTGCTCGACGTCGGCAACGAGGCCGACCTCCTCGCCGTCGGCGTTGATCACGGTCTTTCCGATGTCGTCGTCGGTAAACTCTGGGGACATTACGATTTGAAACACGACGAACAGCGGTACAATGGTGTTGCTTGCGCTGGCTTGCGACTCCAGCGTTCAGACGGCCGAATCGCGGACTACTGGTTGAACTCGGGTTCGCGTCCCTCGAGGAAGGCCGCGATGCCCTCTTCGTGGGATTCGGAGCCTCTGGCCTGGACCTGCAGCGCGTTCTCGTAGTCCAGCGCCTCCCGCCAGTGGCGGGCCATGTTCTCGTGGAGCGCCTGCTTGGTCATGCCGATCACGTCGGTCGGCCGGCGTTCGAGCAACTCGACGGTCTCTCGAACCCGTTCGTCGAGCTTCTCGACGGGAACGGCCTCGTTGACCAGCTCGAGGTCGGCCGCCCGCTCGGCGTCGAAGACCTCGCCGGTGAACGCGAGCTTCTTCGCCGCCCGCAGGCCGACGATGCGGGGGAGCACGAACGTGCCGCCGGTGTCGGGGATGAGTCCGATCCGAACGAACGCACAGGAGAAGCTGGCCCCCTCGGCGGCGTAGGCGATATCGGCGAGCGCGACGAGGGCCAGTCCCGCGCCGACGGCGTCGCCGCGTACCTTCGCGACGATCGGCACGGGCGAGGAGAGCATCGCCTCGACGACCCGACCGAACGTCTCGGCGACCCCCTCGTAGGACTCTCGGGGCGAGCCGGGCGAGTCAGCCATCGCCTCGATATCGCCGCCGGCGCTGAACGCGTCGCCCTCGCCGGAGATGACGATCGCATGGTGCTCTTCGGGATCGGCGCCGTCGATCGTCTCGGCCAGCTCCGCGGCGACCGCCCAGTCCATCGCGTTGCGGACGTCCGGTCGATCGAACGTGATCTCGAGGACGCCGTCGTCGCTGTCGACGTGCATACGGGAACATGTGGCGGGCGGCTAATAATGGTACGCGGTGTGACCAGTCGCGCGGTCGCGGGACGGACGCAACGAAAACGGACCGCGAGCGGACGAGGCGGTGCGGGCGTCAGTCGGACGGCACCGGCGGAGCGGTCGCTTCCTCCTCTGCGACGTTGAGCTCGGCGGTGACCAGCGCCCGGTAGGCCCGTCGCAGGCGCTCGGAGAGGGCCTGGTGGGAGATGCCGAGTTCCTCGGAGAGTTCCTGCATCGAGACCTCACGGGGGATCTCGAAGTAGCCGTGGTCGATCGCCGCAACCAGCGTCTCGTACTGGCGCTGGGTGAGCCCACACTGGGAGTGGTTCTCGTCGGCAACGTCGAACAGCCGGACGATCGTCGGCGTGAGGTCGTGGTCGACGAGGCGATCGTACAGCGAACTGACGCCCTCGCGCTCGCGGACGCGGACGCTCAGCAGCCAGGAGCCCCCGGCGGCCGACGCGCTGAGAACGGTCCCGTCCTCCTCGAGGACGAGCTCGAAGGGGTCGACCGTCTCCGGGTCGAACTCGACGTCGTACAGCCAGCGGTCCTCGTCGTCGCTGATCAGCGCGTAGTCCTCGACCGCGCCGGCGTCCGACAGCGCGGCTTCGATCTCCTCCCGGGAGGGACCGGACAGCCACAGTCCGTGGCCGCTCGAGGCGATGACCTGCTCGGTTTCGCAGGTGAGCGACGGAACGGCGTCGAACAGCTCGCCCAGTCCGGTTCCTTCGCCCGGAATCTCGAGGTCCGCGATCGATGTCATACTCACGGATACAGCCGGCTATCCAATAACCGCACTTCCAAAGTTATCAGCACCCGTGTTCGTGAAATTCAATCTCTCAGTTCTTTCGCTATTACGTACCGTTCTCGAGCGAGCGGGCGTCAGTATCGCTCCGGGGAGCCGACGACGAACTGGACGAACCCGACGACGACCAGCGTAATCGCGAGCAGCGCCAGCGCGATCGGGATCACCGCCTCGAGCCCGCGGGAGACGTAGGCGACCCAGATCTGGGTCGGGATCGTCCGCGGGTTGTACGCGACCATCATCGTCGCGCCGAACTCGCCGATCGCCCGGACGAAGGTGAGGACGATCCCCGCGGCAATCGCGTTCCGGGCCAGCGGGAGCGAGACCAGCCGGGCGCTCTCGAGGGGTGTCCGTCCCAGCGTGCGCGCGGCCTCCTCGAGGCGCGGGTCGACGGCGTCGAACCCCGCGCGGGCGGTCACGACGAGAAACGGCGCGGCGACGAACGTCTGGGCGAGGACGATCCCCGCGTAGCCGTCGGTCAAGGGGACGCCGACGGCGGCCGCAGCGGCGCCGACCGGGGTGTACCTGCCCACGAGGCTCAGCAACATCGCACCCCCGACGACGGGCGGAACCACCAGCGGCAGGAGAACGGCGGCCTCGACGAGGCGCTTGCCCGGAAACGACCCCCTCGAGAGCACGTACGCCAGCGGCACGCCGAAGACGGTCGCGATCGCCGTCGAGATCGGCGCGGTCACCAGTGAGACGGCGGTCGCCTCCCGAACCGCGGGTTCGGCGAGCGCGGCCGGCACGTCCACGGACCGCATCCGCACGAGGAAGGCCGCGAACGGAACGACGAGGTACGCGAGCAACACCGCACCGACCACGGCGGGGAGCCCCAGCCCGCCGGCGAGGCGGTCGAGCCCGAGACCGACCGATGCCCGCCTCGAATCGGGCGGTTCGCCGTCATCGGCCCCGGTCCCCTCCCCGCGACTCGAGGCGGCGCCGTCGGCGCTCACTGCTCGATCCCCTCCGGCACCTCGCCGTGGGTTCGGGGGAACGACTCCCCCACGCGGAGCCCCCGCTCCTCGAGCAGCCCCGGGTTCTCGAGCAGAGCGGAGAGAAACCGCCGGCCGGCCTCGGCGCGGTCGGCGCCGCGTCGCACCGTCGCGTTGTACACCGCCGGCGAGCCAGTCGTCTCGTACCCCTCGTCGGTGACGTAGCTCGCCCGGGCGTACCGGTCGGCATACGCGGGGTTCCCGAAGTTGTAGGCGTCGGGCAGCTCGAGGAAGGGGACGTCGTGGTCGACGGCCATGTTTCGGTAGGCGACCGCGCAGGCCCGGTTCCCGGCCTCGATCCCCGACAGCAGCTGGGGCTCGTTGGGCTCGCGATAGGCCCGCTCGAGCGCGGCGTCGCGAAACCCCTCGAGGCCGTGCTCGCGCTCGGCCAGCTCGAAGAGGTGGGCCGCCCGGTACCCCAGCGGGTCCAGGTCGGGATCGCTGATCGCCAGCTCGCCGTCGTCGGCGTCAGCGAGGACCTCGTACCACGGCTCCCCGCCCTCGAGGCGGGTCCCGAGGTCGGTTCCGGGTGCGTAGGCGATCCCGACCTCGTTGCCCGCGAACGCGACGTCCCAGTCGGCGTGGTCGGGGTAGAGCCGATCCCGGAGCAGGCCGACGTCGGCGCCGACGACGACGTCGGGGCGTTTCGATCCCTCCTCGACCATCCGCACGACGACGTTCGTGCCGCGGTACTCCCCCTCGTAGGCGATCCCGGTGTCCGCCTCGAAGGCCGGGCCGACGTGGTCCTCGAGGACGACCGAGAGGCTCCCCGCCGAGAGGACCCGCACCCGATCGCCGTCGCTCCCGAGACAGCCCGCTCCGAGCCCGAGCCCGCCGACGGCGGCCAGCATCGCTCGCCGGCTCGCGGTCGACCGACCCTCGTCTCCGCGCATACGTCCTCGTCGGTCCCCGCGGCTCATTATAACTCGTTTCGATTCCTACCCCGCGGCTCATTATAACTCGTTTCGATTCCTACCCCGCGGGAAGATAACCGAACTCGGTTACGGTTCCGGGGTCAGTTTCCGCCAGCCGACCGCTCCCCGAGCGGCTCGAGCGCCAGCACCGTCTCGACGAGGTCTGGGAGGTCGTCACGTCCCCGGCCGACGACCTCGCCGCCGACCGCGTCGGGGTCGCGGTCCCCGACGAGGATCGTCGGCAGCGGCGCCTCGCCGAAGCCCTCGACGACGACGAGGTCGTAGCCGCGGCGCTCGAGGCGGGTGAGCACCCGCGAGAGCGCCCGCAGTTCGCCGTCGGCCGCCCCGAAGAACTCGGCGTCGGGCTCGCGGGGTGGCTCCCGCTTGCCCCGCGTAGTGATGCCGAAGGTCAACTCGGGCGTGACGCCGACGACCGTCTCGGCGCCCGCGGTGCGGTGGCGGTGGGTGTCCGCGCCCGGCGCGTCGATCTCGATATCGTGGTGGATCGACTTCACGGTCGCGACCCGTTCGGTCTCGGCCAGCCGCGGGACGAGTTCCTCGACGAGCGTGGTCTTTCCCGAGTCGCTCGGCCCCGCGAGGCAGACGACCCTCACGGCGCCGTCCTCCCCCGGACTATCGTCTCGGTCACACGCTGGTGTGGAACCCGGCCCAGGATAGGCGTTCGGGTTCCCCGCTCGAGGCTCGCGACGGGGCGATCAGGCGTCCGCCTCGCCGACGGGTCGCCACCCTCGCAGGTACGCGACGCAGAGGCCGCCGGCGAGCGCGCCGAACGAGAGCGTGACCGTCCGAACGACCAGCACGGCCGCGGTGGCCGCGGCCGCCGTCGCGCCGGTTACCAGCACCAGCGCCCCGCCGAGCAACAGGTCGTAGGCACCGGGGCTCCCGGGGATTGGCACGACGCTCGCCACCTGGGGAAGCGGCACGACGACGAGGATCGGGGGCAACGCGACCTCGGCG